>CALDBH010000092.1 GCA_937938065.1 uncultured Sulfurovum sp.
CATAAAGGAGAGAAAGTTACGGCATACAGCATAGCACTTCTTGCCAGCCAAGGTGTGACACATCTACGTGTGACACGTAAGATCAAAGTTGCTGTATTTGGTACAGGAGATGAACTGCGTCCACACTTTGAAAAAATAGCCCCACATCAACTCTACAATTCAAATACACCTATGTTCTTAGCACGTGCCAAAGAACTGGGCTGTGAAGTACAATATATAGGAAGTTCTGGTGACACTATGGAGTCTTTGACCTCTGCTATCAAATCTGCATTGAATGCGGATATCATCATCACATCTGGCGGTATCAGTATGGGGGACAGAGATTTCACCAAAGAAGCTTTTACAAACTTAGGAATGACACTGCACTTTGACAAAGTAGATATCAAACCAGGCAAACCCACTGCTTTTGGAACTATAGGAGAAACCGTTGTGATCAACCTGCCTGGAAATCCTCTTGCATCTATGGTGAATTATGAAATGTTTGTACGCGCTGCCATACGTAAAATGTCTGGGATGAATGCCTATTATCATCATACAATATCCACACAGATGAAAGAGGACTTCACACTAAGAGAAGGTAAACATACCGTACGTCTAGGTACATTTGATGGACATACATTTATGCCGTTCACCAAACAACTTCCCGGGATGATATCACCGTTAGAGCAAGCCAATGCAATGCTCATCACGACACCGGACATTGCGATACTTGAAAAAGATAAAACTGTGAAAATACTACCGATAAATTGGGAATTGACTGCTTCTGAAAAAGAAGATTTTTTTACGCGCTAATTTCAAAAGAGGGACTTTATCCCTCTAAGTTTTCTTATATCTGTGAAAGATATTCAGCTACTGCTTCAATATCTGCATCAGACATTGATTCTGCCTGACCCTTCATAAGCATACCCATACCTGCTACATTTTTTGTACCTGCTTTGTACTCATTCATAGAAGTGATAAGTGCTGCTTTGTCCTGACCGCCAATCACTGCTGATTTTCCAAATGCTTTTGTCTTACCATCTGCACCATGACATCCTTTACATTTAGCATACGCTGCTGGCGATGCAGGAGGCGTAGCAGGGACTGCAGCTGGTGCTTCAGGAGCTGCTGGTGCTTCAGGTGCAGCAGTTGGAGATGCAGGTGTTTCTGATGTCGCCGCTGCTTTCTCTTTGACTGCTGCCTCTGCTTCAGCTGCTTTAGCTTCCGCTGCTACTTTTGCTTCTGCTGCTTTTTCTGCCGCTGCATCTGCAATTTTTTCCGCTTCAACTTTTGCTTCCTCTGCCATCTCCGCTGCAGCTTTTTTTGCTGCTGCTGCCGCCTCAGCTATCTTGATCTTCGCTGCCTCTACAGCATTTACAGTATCTTTTTTAACTGCTTCTGCTACTGCAGTTGTATTCACTTCCGATACTACTTTTTTTGTCTCTTCTCCACATGCTGTGAACAACATAGTTGCTGCTACAAGAGAAAGTAATGTTATATTTTTCATGATCTATCCTTTACATTTACTTGGCTGCTGGTTTTGTTGCTTCTGGTGGACAAGTTCCCGGTACAGGTTTTGCTGGTTTTGCCTGTGTTGCGGGAACTGCTGCCTTTGCTACTTCTGCCGGTTTTGCTAATTCCGCTGGCTTTGCCGGTGTTGCAGTAGCTGCTGCTTCGGCAGGAGTTGCAGGCTTTGCTGCTTCCGCTGGCTTTGCTGGTTGGGCAGGAGTTGCAGGTTTTGCTGGCGCTACACACTCTGCTGGTTTTGGTTTTTTTGGTGATAGTAAGGGTGCTGCAGGTTTTTCAGCTTCTATTTTTTTAGCTGGAACTTTTTCTACTGTTTTTGCTTCTTCTGCATAGGCTGTAAACAATACACTTGCTGCTACAAAAGAAAGAAATATAATTTTCTTCATAATCTATCCTTATTGTGTTAATACTTATATTATAACCAAAAATAAAGAATCTAAACCTTTTTAGGATTTTTGATGTGAGTATGATTAAGCAATTTATCCCAAAGTGTACTGTCACTCCATTCACTTTGTACTTGAGTTGAAAATACAATATCTTCAAGTTTGATAGTACCCATAAGCTCACTATGTGCATCTTCTTTAAAGCCTTGTGCATACCCAGTGTCAGTCTCATGTACGATGATACTGTGAAGCTTTACTTCTCTCTCACCATTTTGCATATCAGTACACGCCAAAACACGTTCTACCATCAAATAGATCACACGGGAAAACTGTTCTGCCGAAGGAGAGATAGGAAGTTCCACCCATCTGTTACTATACGTTTTCATGGCTTCTACATAATTTTTATCATCTTTTGACCAGAGGGTAATAGCATGATCAAACGAGTCTATCAGCTCTTTGATGTACCGTTTGGTCAGTCCAAAATCGTACACCATTTGTCCATCATCAAGATAGTTTGACTCTAAGAGTACTTCAATTTTATAAGAGTGTCCATGAATATTTTCGCTGCAGCGCTGTGTCGTACAGTCACGTACAACGTGTGCATTTTCAAATTTAAAAAGTTTTCTGATTAACATGTTTCTTCCTCAACTAGGAGTATATTTACCTGATTTTAACCAAGCTAACTAAAATTTAGGTTATACGCCCTGCGTGGTATCAAAAACACGTATATGCAGTCTATCACTGTACTTAAAATTATGTTTCATACAAAATTCAAAAACAGCCTTGTCATTTTTCCAGATGGTATCTCTGCTTTCACCCACAGGCATACAATAGACAGGAAGTTCCGGTAAAATTTCTCTTATAGACTTTATCTCATCCTCTGCTGTAGTTTTTACCAGATATGCATCAATGGTAAATTTTAAAAAAGCTTCTTTGGCATGATCTCGTATGGATTGAAGTGCCTGAGGAATGATACGTTTCTCTTCAGGTTCACCTGAATTAGCCAATTTTAAAGAGAGTGCAAAGATACAAGATTTGTATGCAGGATACTTTTCAAAATCTATCTCGATCGTACCATTGGTTTCAAAAGTGATCTCAATCCCTTCTGAGACCAACCACTGAATTACTGCATAAAATACTTTATCACTATGATACATTAAAGGTTCACCACCTGTAATGACAATATGTGGTTTATAGCCTATAATGCTAAATTCATTTTTAAGTCTGTCTATCAGTGTTTGACTGTCATCTACTTTTGTCCATGATTTGGCATATACACTGTCTACCGCAAAATACGTGTCACATCCATAACGTACTTCACCATCGACTTCATAGCTTGCACCAAAACCAGGGCAGTTTAGATTACAGCCACCTGTACGTAAAAAGTACGAAGGTACTCCAGCATATTTGCCTTCACCCTGGATCGAAAAAAACTCTTCAGTAAGGTAAAACATCAGCCGCCAGTTTCATAAAATGCACGTGTAGAGATCTCTTTTTCTTCATTAGGGTTATCTTCACTCCAACGATTCTCTTTTGGTTTGTCTTTAAGTACTTGAGCCAAGACATCTGCCGCGCCTTGGATATCACCCTTTTTTACTGACTCAGCAATACTCATCGCTTCATCAAAATAGAGACAAGGTATGAGATTCCCTTCCGCAGTAAGGCGTATACGGTTACAGTTTTCACAGAAATCATGTTTGTGTGGGTCCATCAGTCCAAACTCTGTACCGTCTTCAAGTGCATAGTTAAATGATGGACTGGCACCTTCTCGCCCTAAAGCACGAATCGTATGTCCCTCTTTTACTTTTTCAAGTATCTCTTTACCGTGCATACCTTTAAGTGCTTGGTCTGCATGTCTATTTTCCATATACTCAATGAAACGCACTTTGATGTTACGTTCTTTACAGTATGTAATAATGTCCAAGATCTCACCATCATTAATACCTTTAAGGGGTACCATATTGATTTTGACTTTTAATCCTACTTCTAACGCCTTATCTATACCTTCTAGTACTTTTC
>CALDBH010000093.1 GCA_937938065.1 uncultured Sulfurovum sp.
ATCGTTGATAATGTCCATCTCAACTTTGAGTCTGTCTCTATACTCTTCATGTTTCTCTTCAGGAACGATCTTAAGCCGTTCTTCCAGTCCTCTCTTTGACTCTTCCACAAAAAGAACGATGTCATTCTCAAGAGAATACTCCACATCAGGATGAGGCATTTCTATGTTTGATTCGGCTGCTCTTTCTCTGGCAAATTTAAAGTTAGGCGGTGTCGGGTCACCCAGTTTGATCTCCAGATTACATTTGTCTGCGATCTCTTGGGTATTTTCAAGTGCCTCAGGGATATCTGCAAAAAGTTCTGCCATCTGTTCTGGTGACTTCACGTAAAACTCATGTACCGAGTGACGTAAACGGTTAGGATCATCATAGAGTTTGTTCATCGCGATACACATAAACGCTTCATGAGCATCTGCATCTTTTTGCACTGTATAGTGTGTGTCATTTGTTGCGATGATCTTAATCCCTGTCTCTTGTGAAAGTTGGATAATCTGCTTGTCTATACGATGCTGGTCACCGATACCGTGACGCATGAGTTCAAGATAAAAGTCTTCACCAAAAACATCTTTGTATTTTAAGGCCACTTTTTTTGCCTCATCATACCCTTTAGCACCAAACTTAAGATTTCTGTCCGAAAGGTTTAAATGCCAGTTCACTTCTCCTTGTAAACAAGCAGAAGAACATATGATACCCTCAGAGTTCTCTTTAAGAAGATCCCAGTTGATACGAGGATAATAGTAAAATCCATCGATGTATGCACGCGAGCTAAGGTACATCAGATTTTTGTAACCTACTTCATTTTTAGCATACAAACAAAGGTGAAAACGCTGACGCACAGACTTGTCACCTAACTCATCCTGGTTGTGCACATACGCTTCCATACCGATGATAGGTTTGATGCCCTCTTTACGCATCGTGTTATAGAAATCTATGGTACCAAACATGTTTCCGTGGTCAGTCATAGCCACAGAGGTCATCCCCTGCTCTTTGATCTTTTTAGCAAGTGCTTTAATTTTATTTGCACCGTCAAGCAATGAGTATTCAGTATGTAAATGTAAATGAGTAAATTGAGGTTTAACTTTTGGTTCTTCTGACATGGATAACCTTTGAAAATATTGGTTCCAATATAGCAAAGGTTAGGTAAAAATAGATTGAAATAAAGTGTAAAAAATGGATGAAGGGTTGTTTCTTAACAATAATTCAAAAGCATGCCATCTTTCACTGCTTGCATACTCTCTTTCCCTACTAGTCGTTCTACGATTGCAAGTCCGAAACAAACAGCTGTTCCTGGACCTTGAGAAGTTATGACATTACCATCGGTAACAACTTTCATGTCATCTCTGTAACCAGGATGAGCTATCTCATCTTTGGCGCCAGGATAGCAGGTATAGTCACTGCCTAAAACACCTGCCTTTTTAAGTGCAAAAGGTGCCGCACACATTGCACCTACTACTTTAGTTGCTTTAAACTCTTGAAGAAGTTCTATAATCCGTGCATTTTCAGCCAATGCATAGGTACCATCCCAGCCACCAGGAAGTACCATCATATCAAAGTCATCACTTATAATGTTTTTGATGGAAGTATCTGCCTGTACAGTGATACCGTTTGCTCCCAAGACTAAATTACCTTGGAGTTCATCTTCCAAATATGCTACACGTACCTCTATACCTCCACGACGCATCACATCTATGAGCGCAACCGCTTCTAATTCTTCAAAACCTTTTGCTATAGGTAAAAGTACACTTGCCATTTTCACTCCTTATTTGATTTCTTTAGCACCGATCTCAATAAATATTGCCGGTATTTCTTTATTTAACTTATTAAGAAAGTCTTCTCTTTTTTTACTGTTCAATGTAAAGAATCTGTTCCAATTAGACAATTTAGGCATACCTATCACAAGTGTATTGCTCTCTTTTTTGATATACATATACATGGTACATGGCGCGAACACACCAACTTCCGGCATTGCTCCTTCATTATCAAATACTGTATAGGAGAAAGGGAAATGACAAAGAGAGAAAGTCCAAAATGCATCATAAGAAGGAAGAAGATCCGGCTTGCCTTGTTTGTAGTCAAAGAAACCAGCCATGATAAATCCTTTTTCTGTAAATGTATCATCCACTTTTTCCTGGATCTCATCTATATAATCATCAAGGTCTTCTGGTCTTTCAAAATCAATCTCATAGTGTAGCATAGCATTCTCTATAGCACCTTCATATGTACCATGACTCACTTCAGCTGAAGGGAATGTTTTAGCTATAAGTGCATCAAGTTCTTCCATCTGCTTTGTATACTCTGTAATTACTTTTTGATCTGTGATACCTAACATCTCTATGATCGCTTCAGCAGTAAGATGTGAGATCACTGTTTCATCTTTACCTTGATGCTTATAGATCACTACGTTAAATGGATTGAACCCTGCAAGTCTCGGATCGATCTCCAAAAGAGGTTTTACTCCCTTGTCATTCACGATCGTCATAAAACTTAACACTTCAAGTGTTGTAGAACCATATTCTTCTTTATAAACAAGGTTAACATGTTTACGTGGATCAGGAAGACGATACCCAAGCGCTTTTACGGGCTTATCCATCATCGTATAATATGTATCTTGAACATTGCCCTTTATTGTATATACGACAGTACTCTGCTTGACTGTACTTGCCGAACTGGCAGATTCTACTGCAAATAGTCCACTTACTGATACTGCAATAAACAGTATACTTCCCAATATCTTTTTAATTCTTGTCATCATTAGCCTTTATAGTAAATTACGATAATAAATTATAATAAATTAATTATATGAAGATGATGAATTAAATAGATAAATGGAAAATTAGTAGTTATCGCGGAAAATAATAAAGTTATGTATGTATGGAAAGAATCAAGAAGAGAGAAAACCCTCTTCCCTAAAGCGTGTTTACCAAGATCTAATTGTCTGGTGACAAGAAAGACATTTACTCAAGATAAGAAGATAGTTATTTGCTGCACTATATCTGTCTCCTTTTGCAAATGTAGCTGAAATCTCATCTGCCATAGAGGTGATAGACGCAGCTTGTTTCTTAGCATACATTAAGTTATTGATACCCTTATCACTCACACCCTCTTTTATAAATGATTCTGTATGTTTTACTGTCCTTTTAAGGTCCTTAACCCCATTCTTTACCACATTAATATTGTCAAAAAGAAAACCTTTTTGTATCGTAGCCATCGCAATCTCCATGTCCGCCATATTCTTCATTCTATCTGGTTGGATATGCTCTTGCTGTGCAAATAGCACACCACTTAACAGTACTGACATTAATAAAGCCTTTTTCATCTATATTCTCCTGTAATAATTTATATATAAAGTTATTGTAACAACTTACTTATTAATAAATAGTAATAAAGGTAAAGATAAATTAAATTTATGAAAATAATGGGAAAGACGATGTGAAAAGTATCACATCGCATAAAAGAAGAATTTATTTAGCGTTCTTTAGTGTTACTTTTGCATACATACCAGGGAAAATATTTTTAGGTCCTCTGTTAAAACGTATACGCATTTTTATTTTATGTGTCATAGGGTTGGCATCAGGTACGATGGCATGTATAATTCCTATCGTTTTGTAGTCAAGAGATGGTATTTCTACTGGTACTTTCATACCTGTCTCCACTCTAGATATGATACTTTCTGAGATAGAGACATCAATCTCTAGGTTTTCCGTATCTACGATCATGATGGTCAACATACCAGGCATGATCATATCACCTACCTTAATGTTTTTTTGTACTACTACACCATCTGATGGTGCCTTCATTTTGATGTAGTTATATGTGCTTGCCATTTGCTTGGCTTTTATGGTAGCTTCTTTAACCATAATTTGCATTGCTTCCAACATAGACTCTATGTTTGCTGCCTGCGCATCTAAATCATACATATCGGTAATAAAAATCTTATTATCATCACGATAGGTATTTTTTAATCTTAATTTTTTTGTATTGACATTTCTTAATTTCTCACGCCAATACTCAACCACTATTTTTGATTGTTCCAGCATAAGATCGGCCTGCGTTTTCATGATGTCAAATTCAGCAGACTCCATCTCATAGAGATCATCTTCTCTTTTTACTTTATCACCAAGTTTTACAAATACTTTCTTTATATATCCCATAAAACGTGCACCGATCATTTTCTGACCATCAGAAACGACTGTACCTGTTAAAGTAATATCTCCAGCTTGTGAAAATGCATTGAGTAGTAATGCAACAACTATTATTTTCTTCAGCTTCATGGCTACCACTTTCTTAAACGTACATGACATTTCATGCATTCTGACGATATTTTACTATAGTATTGTAACGCCTGTGTTGCATCACCATCAGAAAAACGTGCAACTATATCATCTGTATTTTGTTCAATTTTTCTTTGTATACGTTTAGTCATAGCTGTATTGTTAGTCATCCATCTTTCATAGACATCTTTATTTTCTGTCTCTTTCTTTATTGGTCTTATTTTAACAATGGTCTCTTTTAAATCTTTTGCACCTGCCTTAACGATATCCAAGTTATTATAGAAAAAGCCAGACT
>CALDBH010000094.1 GCA_937938065.1 uncultured Sulfurovum sp.
TGTTTCTTAATTTGGAATCACACACTAATATTTTATCTATTTAAATATCCACGCTACATAATTATTTCGCTATAATTTCTCCATGAATCACATTAAAACCTACGCATATAACCATACCCCTCTCAAGTTTGATTTTAAACAAACTGTTGAACGCTTTTTCGTTGAAGAGATACCTCTTTACGCTTTTACAGGGACAGGAAACTACCTCATACTCAAAATCAAAAAAACAGATATGAGTACATGGAAACTCATCACGGTCCTAGCCAAAGCAACGGGTTTGGAAGAGCGTGACATCGGTTATGCAGGTCTTAAAGATAAAAATGCCACCACTATACAGTACATTTCACTTCCAAAGAAGTATGAAAAAGAACTGAACAAAAATCTCACCACAGAGAAAATAGAGATACTTGAACGTACTTACAACAAAGCACCTATCAAGATAGGTCATCTTAAAGGCAACCGCTTTTCCATTGTCTTGCATGACATCTCTGAAAATGAATCGAAGTTTTTCACTACCACTGCCAAAAAAATGCAAGTTAACGGTATACCAAACTACTATGGCTACCAGCGTTTTGGAGAAGACAGCCGTTCTTACCTACAGGGTAAAGAGATAGCCCTTTCAGGAAAACGTCTTAAGGGAAGTAAAGAGAAATTACTTGTCTCCGCTTACCAAAGCTACCTCTATAACAAATGGCTGGCTTCAAGAGTCAAACTCTCTGCCATTATCACCGGTAATAAAGTGGACGATGCAGCAAAAAAACTGCAATACCCCCTGGAACTGGTGAAAGTCTTAGCCAAACAGCCTCAGTTTTTCAAACTCTTTATAGGTGATGTCATCATGCCTTACCCTTATGGGAAAAGTGATTATGTAAAAGAGATGCAGCAAAGTGCAAAAGCTTTCGAACAAAAGAAGATCTCTCCTACCGGACTGCTGTGTGGAGCCAATGCCCTAAGAGCCAAAAGTGATGCCTACCATCTCGAAGAAGAGTATGATGATACGGAGTTAAGTAGTCTAAAAGGGGACAGACGTTTTGCCTGGATCTGGCCTAAAGAGGTAGAAACAAAGTATGACAATAACACCAAAAAACTCACAGTTGAGTTTTACCTTCCTAAGGGATCGTACGCTACTACATTTTTGGAAGAGATCGGGAAGTTTTCTTTGAAAGAAGTATAAACTACATAGAATTACTAAAACAGATAGCAGAAGATCACGTTTAATGATCCATTTGCTCATTAATTATACAAAAATTCATATAAAACCATTTCAATCAAGGTATAATATTTCATCTAATAATTAAGGAAATATTGATGCAATTTACATTTGGAGATTATACTATAAAAACACACGAACTCGATCAGAAACTCTCTATTCAGATTACGTCTGAGTTGGGTGAGGTACAGTTGATCGATGATGATCAACGTACAAATGATTTCCCTAACGAAATCTGTTTTCATATCAAAAATCCTACACAAAAACCTGAAGCGAAAGGTATGAAAAGATTTGCTTTTGGAGATTATAGTTTTATCTTGGGTATCAATTACGCAGGTGAACTTTTTCTTTTCCACAGCGTTAAACTTAATGTCGGAAAGAAACTCATTGATGGTAAAGATACATTGACTTTGGCATTTTTGAAAGACGTTAAAGCGTAGCACTTCGGAAACATTCATTTCTAGTGTTTCTCATACCATCTGCAATGTGTATGAGAAACACTTTTAATTATGACATTGTCAAGGATTAACTCGGAATTATTTCCTACCTCTCCCACGTTTTTTATCTTTCTTCTCCACCTTTGGCTTAGCTGCATCAAATGTTTTAAATCCATCACGTTTAGTCGTTTTACGTTTTTTACTTTTAGGCGCAGTAGCTGTTTTGGTTTTCTTTTTACCAAAAGCCCCATCTGTATTTTTATGCTCGTTGGGGTTTTTACGTGCACCTTTTTGTTTAGGTATGACTTTAGGTGCATAACCTTCCAGTTTCTCTTGAGGAATACTCTTTCCCATAAGACGTTCTACATCTTTAAGTGCCACCATTTCTACAGGTGAGATAAGCGTGATGGCTAATCCTTTAGCCCCTGCCCTTCCAGTACGTCCTATGCGGTGTATGTAGTCTCCTGTGACGTGAGGAATGTCATAGTTCATAACCACACCTAAGGCAGGTATATCTAGCCCACGTGCTGCGATGTCTGTCGCAACAAGCACACGTACTTTTCCTTCTTTAAAACCTTCTAATGCTCTAGACCTCTCTCCAGAACTTTTTCCCCCATGAATGACCGCTGTTTTGAGTCCTGAGAGATTTAACTCTTTACTCACTTCATCTGCCACTTCTTTTTTACGTGTAAAGACAAGCACTTGTTTATAGTTTCGTGAGCCTATAAGGTAAGAGAGTAACTCTGTTTTCTTCTCTTTTTCAACAGGGTAGACTATCTGCTCAACAGAATCTGCAGAAGTTCCCATGCTGTCTACTTCTATGAGTTTGGGTTTTTGGAGTATCTTCTCTGCTAGTCTTTTTACAGATCCAGAGAGTGTCGCGGAGATGAGCACATTTTGTCGTCTGTCTGGAAGATGCTGAAGTATCTTACTCACTTCATGTACAAAGCCCATATCCAAGATCGTATCTGCTTCGTCTAACACTAAGTAGTCAACACTTTCAAGGTTGACGTTTTTTTGCCCGATATGTTCCAAGAGACGTCCACTTGTAGCGACGATAATGTCTACACCTGCTTTAAGTCTGTTAGCCTGTGATGTTAAGTTTGCGCCACCAAAAAGAACAATACTTTTTAAAGGAAGATATTTTCCATACGCTTCTATACTTGCATGTACTTGTTTGGCGAGTTCACGTGTAGGTACCAAAATGACTGCTTTAGGGTAATGCTGTCCTTCAACAAAACTTTTACTTAAATCTTGGAGTATAGGTAGAGAAAAACCTGCCGTCTTCCCTGTTCCTGTCTGTGCACCTGCCATAATGTCACGGCGAGAGAACATCACAGGAATCAGTGCTTCTTGTATAGGCGTAGCAGATTCATAGCCCTTATCACTCAGTGCTTTTAAAATTTCTGGAGACAATCCAAGTGTAGATAATGACAAAAGAGACCTTATTCCGTATCTCTAGAAATACTGTCTAGCCTACGCTTAAGTCGCATTTTTTGTTTTGCAACCTCTCGCATATCTGCATCACTGTCACTCTCATCGACGATCTCAACACCTAAGATAGTCTCAACGCAATCTTCAAGTGTCACAATTCCTTCTGTTTGATCATACCCATCAAGCACCAAAAACATATGCTCTTTTTTCTTAATGAAAAGATCCAATGCTTTAGAGACAGGTAGGTTTTCAGAGATCTTAAAGATATCTTTTTTCACAGTGTCTAAAGAAACATTATCATCCTTTAGTGCTTGTTTAAATATCTTTTTAGTCATGACTATACCTGTAATATTTTCAATGCTCTCATCATAGACAGGAACTCTTGAAAATTTAAATATCGCTGGTTCATTTTCTATGATATCTTTTATACTTCGATGACTGTTCAATGCAAAAACCACCGTTCTAGGTGTTAAGATCTCTTTTGTTCTTATCTTGTCAAGTAGAAGAATATTTTCTATCACATCTGATTCCTTCTCTCCAAGTACACCCTCATCTTCACTGAGCAGTGTACTCTCGATAAGCTCTTCTTTACTCAAACTCATAGTATCGTCAGATTTGCTGATGCGGTTTGTCACAAAGAGTGTCATCAAGATAATAGGATACGTAAACCAGATAAAAAAACGTATCACATACGCAGCTATTGGTGCCAATTGCTTCCAATAGACTGCCCCTATCGTTTTTGGGATAATTTCAGAGAGAAACAAAATAGCAAAGGTTAAAACTATAGAAACATAAAAAACAGCTCCTACACCATAAAGACTCTCTGCTTGTGCTCCCACTGCTGCTGCACCAAGTGTATTGGCGATGGTATTGAGAATCAAGATAGAAGCAATTGACTTATTGATACCAATTTTATGGGCTTTTAAAAGTGTTCCTACCCTAGGACGTTCTTTTTCAAGAACTGAAATATATGCCATATTGACAGAGAGTAAAACCGATTCTAGAATCGAACAGATGAACGATATAAAAACAGCCAAAAAGAAATAGAGAATTAACAAATCCATATAAGTAAATTTACCTTTATAATAATATCAAGGTCGCTAGACCTAAGAATGAAAAGAAGCCTACGACATCCGTTACCGTTGTAAGTACTACTGTACTTCCAATGGCTGGATCAACTTCCATTTTTTTGAGTACCAATGGCACCATAGCACCAAAGAAACCAGCACTCAATAAATTAATGACCATGGAGAGTGCTATCACAATACCAAGCATCCCTTTATCAAACCATAGTGAGGCTATTATACCCATGATTATAGCAAAAAGGAAACCATTTACAAGAGAGAGTATCACTTCTTTCTTTATCGTACGGAATGCATCATGTTTTGCAATGTCACCAAGTGCGAGTTGACGTACAACAACTGTAAGACTTTGTGTTCCTGCATTACCACCCATAGAAGCCACGATGGGCATCAAGATGGCCAAAGCAACAAAACTTTGAAGGGTATCTGCAAAAAGGCCTATAACCAAAGAAGCGACAATTGCCGTGATCAGGTTTACACCCAGCCATACTGCACGTGCTTTACCTGCTTTAAAAATATCTTCATCTTCCTCTGCATCATCATTTACACCGGCCAAGTGATACATCTGATCTGTTGCCTGTTCATTGATGATATCATAGATGTCATCTGAAGTGATACGTCCAAGCAGTACACCATTATCGTCTACGATAGGCATTGAAGAGAGATCATACTCTTGAAACTTTTGTACTATATCACGAATATCATCATGATCGTATCCCACAATAGTCTTATACTTTTCAGGATTTTCTTCGATGTTCTCTTGAAGTGTGGTATCAAAATTAAACACTAGAAGATGGTCTAAGCCTATACCATAACGTAAATTCTTTTCTTTATCTGTAACAAAAAGATAATTTACATTTTCAAGTTCATCTTTTCTTCTTAGTTGCGCGAATTCTCTAATCACATCGTGTACAGTATGGTGTAATTTGGCTGTATATACTTCTACTTGCATATACGCACCCGCTTCATCTTCATCATACTGTTTAAGCTTTAAAATATCTGCTTGATCATCTTCATCCAACTGATTAAATACTGCTGTAGCTATGCCCTCATCAACTTCTTCAAGCTCTTGCATAAAGTCTGTTTGGTCATCACTTTCCAGTTCAGCAACTGAATCAGCAAGTTCTTTTGTAGTAAAAGATTCAACAACATCTTCAAAATATCTGTCCGGTAGTTCCAATGCAACATCAGCAATAAGCTCTTTAGGTATAGCCTGTACTGCTTCATTAAAACTTTTTTCATCTAGATCTTTAAGAAGGTTGGCTATATCTGAGGGATGTAGTTCATCATGAGGATGATCATTTAAATATTGTGTGAGTTTATCCATAGAATGTACCTTTGAAGCGTTGTATTGTGAAATTATACTTTATTAAATAAGTGGAATGGTTGAATTACTAAAAGAGTGCTGACGTATATCGTCAAATAAGAGGTAAATAAATAAGGAAAATCCTTATTTATTTTATTTTGCTGGTGTATCGCACTTTTTAGTGATGATACATGCTGGACAAAAGTTTACAAGTCCTGCAATAAGCGGGATAAACCCAAGATAGAACCATGCATTTCCTGAGTATACACCATAACCGATAAGTGCCAACCCTACAACAATTCTGATAGGTCTACATGTTGCTCTCCATTTATTTACATCCATATTATTTCCTTTGACATATTTCTTTATATTGTATTATAAATAACTTAGAATTATATAAGAGTGAAAATATCCTAATAACATTTTCAACTAAAATGAACGTCTAAGCAGCACTAGGAACCTGGTTTATTTTACTTTGCCAGGTTTTCCCATCTCTCCTACTTTTACAGTGACTTTTGGGATATGTCCAGTAAAGCGTGACTTACGCTCTGAACCTATAGCCTCCACAACTGGTGTAGCCAGATCTATACCTACATCAGCAGTCTCATCAGCTGAGAAGATCATTGGATGGGTATGTTCTATCCTGCCTTCTGCTACTTTTTTATCGTTTACATATAATGTCCCAAGTCCGCCTTTGGCCAGTCCGCCACCATCATAATCAAACTCGAAACGAATGGTTGATTTACCAGCTTTAAGTTTGGCTTTTGCATCGATATTTGTTCTCTTAAGTCCAATGAAGTTGTAACCATAACCAGGCACACCATCTTTCACATAAAGTGACCAACCACCAAAACGTCCACCTTGTGCGATGATAGTACCGTTACCTCCATCTTCAGAGACTTCAACCTCTGCGGTTATGCTCTTAGAACGGTTCTTAATGTTTATAAATACATTTTCACTCATACCCGTCATGCCTTCTGCAAGTGTTAAGGACGTACGTCCAGCCATCAGGTCTGGCCGTCCTGCGACCGCTGCATTGACACGTTCTACGGTTCGGTCATCGATAGGAAGCACTTTATTTCTAGCAGCTTCAACCATAAATATTCTTTTCATATCTTCGAGTTTCTCTGGATGTTTTTTAGAGAGATCATTGACCAGACTGAAGTCCGTACTCATGTCATAAAGTTCCCAAATATCCTCTGTCAGCCCGCGGCGTGGATGTTTTTCCCACGGTGCTTTGTGGATCGTACGGGCGAACCAACCATCATGGTAGATTCCACGGTTACCGAACATTTCAAAGTATTGCGTCGTATGCTTCTCTTTTGCTTTGGCATTATCGAAGCTGTACATCATGCTCACACCATCCATCGGATATTGTGCTATACCGTTAACTTGTCTTGGTTCAGGGAGACCCGCAGCTTCAAGGATAGTCGGAGCGATATCGATGACATGATGGAACTGGGTACGGAGCTCTCCTTTCGACTTGATCCCTTTTGGCCAACGCACAGCCATACCGACTTTTGTACCACCATGATCTGATGCCACCTGCTTGGTCCATTTGTAAGGAGTGTCGAAGGCTACTGCCCAACCTGCGGCCATATGAGGGTAAGTTTCTGGCCCTCCCCACTTGTCCATGACCTTGATCATATCTTCAACCTTTTCTTGTACACCGTTGAAGTAGGTCATTTCACTGAACATACCGTTTGGACCACCTTCGGCACTAGTACCGTTATCTCCATATACAAAGAGTATCAAAGTATTGTCAAGCTGCCCTATATCTTCAATTGCTTTGACCAGACGACCGATCTCATGGTCCGTCATTTCTATATAGGCTGCAAATACTTCAGCCTGGTGTGAGAAAAGTTTTTTCTCATCAGCACTTAACTTATCCCAGTCCTGAATCGCTTTAGGCTTAGATGCTGCCTTAGTACCTTTAGGTACGATACCTTGTTTGATCTGACGATCTAAGATCTCTTCTCTTAATTTATCCCATCCCTGATCAAATTTACCTTTCCATCGTTCAATCCACTCTTTAGGTACATGATGCGGTGCATGTGTAGCACCTGGTGCATAATAAACGAAGAATGGCTTATCAGGAGTAAGTGCCTTTTGATATTTCATCCAAGAAACTGCTTGATCAGTCATATCTTCCAAGAAGTGATAGTTTGGATCTTCAGGTAGTTCAACAGGATGGGTTCCATCATAAATGTAAGGTGCCCATTGATTGGTCTCTCCACCAAGGAATCCGTAGAATTTATCAAAGCCTCCATTTGGTCCAGTCGGCCAACGGACGAAAGAACCAGAAACACTTGCCTCCCAGGCAGCTGTCTCATGCCACTTACCAAAAGCTGCTGTACTGTAACCGTTGTGGCGAAGCATTTCTGCAACAGGAGTAACGTCAGTTGGTATCTGTCCAGTATTTCCAGGGAACGGTGTACCAGTCTCGATGATCCCACCCATGTTGCTGACATGGTGATTTCGCCCACTCTTGATCGCAGCACGTGTAGGTGAACAGACAGCAGTGGTATGGAAGTTATTGTAGTAAATCCCTTCATTGGCTATCTTTTCAAAATTTGGTGTGCCTACAGGTCCACCAAACTTACTTGTACCTGCAAATCCAAGGTCATCTACCAGTACTAAAAGTACATTTGGTGCACCCTTTGGAGCCTTCACTTGAAAGCGAGAAGGCGGTGTCGCATTACGCACATCCAATTCTGTATACTTCTGTGGTTCTGGAGCGGCTATAGGTAAGACCGTACGATCAAGTCCTGCAGAGGAAAAGGTGTATACCGAGCAAAGTAAGACTAACGTACTTACTCTACTGATTAAATATGAAGATGAGATAGCTGAGTCCATTATTCAATCCTTTATTTTACTTAGTATTCTAAGATATATATATACCTTATTAAGTATAGCATTTATTTTTACTAGTCTATATCTTTCCTTTAAAGTATAACAAAAAAACTCTTGGCTACTAAAATTAGCATGCATTCATATCTACTGAAAACCTTATAATATAGCATATTTTATAACGTTTATCGCTACAGCGTAGTTTAGAGACCATCAATAAGTAATCAAGTACTTAAACCCTTATAAAGTAATCTATATGGAAGGTTTTGTAATGAAAAAGTGAAGTTAAATGATTAAAAAATGGGATTATTTGAGAGAGATTTAGAATGTCTCACACAAAGATATTTGTGTGAGTACATAGTTTTAGAGTTGAGGACCTGCAGAAGCAAAGTCAAACTCTCCGCCATTACCATCATAACGATGGAAGTTTTCCTGGAACATACCAGCAAGTTTTGCTAACATAGCATCATACTCAGCTTTATCTTCCCATGTATTTCTAGGGTTAAGTACTGCAGTATCTACACCCTCTAATGTTTTAGGGATAGCAAGATTGAATGTATCAAGCGTTTCAAACTCTGTATCTAAGATAGCACCACTCAAGATACCATCGATACATGCTCTAGTGTTTTTAATACTCATACGTTTACCTGTACCGTAAGGACCACCGGTCCAGCCAGTGTTCACCAAGTATACATTTACACCATGCTCATCTATCTTCTCACCAAGAAGTTTAGCGTATACTGTTGGGTGCAATGGTAAAAATGCTTCACCGAAACATGCTGAGAAAGTAGCGACTGGTTCAGTAATACCTCTTTCTGTCCCAGCAACTTTAGCCGTATATCCACTAAGGAAGTAGTACATCGCCTGCTCTTTAGTCAATTTACTTACCGGAGGTAACACACCAAATGCATCTGCTGAAAGAAAGATAATGTTATTTGGGTGACCTGCCTGCAAATCTTGTTTATGGTTCTCAATATGTTCTATAGGGTAAGAGACACGTGTATTTTCTGTTTTAGAACCATCAGTGTAGTCAACCTCACCACTATCATCTGAAACTACATTCTCTAAAAGTGCATCTTTAACGATGGCGCCATAGATCTCTGGCTCAGATTTTTCATCAAGGTTGATCACTTTTGCGTAACATCCACCTTCAAAGTTAAAGACTCCATGATTGTCCCAACCATGTTCATCATCACCGATGAGTGCTCTTTTCGGGTCTGTTGAAAGTGTGGTCTTACCTGTACCTGACAGTCCAAAGAAAAGACATACATCTTCATCTTCACCTACATTGGCAGAACAGTGCATAGAGAGTTTACCCTCAAGTGGCAACCAGTAGTTCATCATAGAGAAGATACCTTTTTTCATCTCACCGCCATACCAGGTACCACCGATGATAGAAACATTATCTTCTACATTAAACACCACAAAGACATCAGAGTTCATTCCGTGTTCTTTGTACTTTTCATCTACAGTTTTACATGCGTTATATACAGTAAAGTCTGGTACAAATCTTTCAAGTTCAGACTCGGTAGGGCGGATAAACATATTTTTAACAAAGTGTGCCTGCCATGCTACTTCAGTGACAAAACGTACAGAACGTTTACTTGCAGCACTTGCTCCGGCATATACATCTGTTACATAAATATTTTTACCAGAAAGTTGAGTTAACGTAAGGTCAAGAAGCTCTTCATAAATCTCTTTATCTATCTTAGCATTTACATCACCCCAAGCGATATGTTCGTTTGAAGGTGCCTGATCAACAAAATATTTATCTTTAGGGCTACGTCCTGTAAAGATACCTGTATCACACATCGCTGTACCTGATGTTGAGATCTTACACTCTCCGCTGTTTACTTCGTGCGCTTGCAACTCATCATAACTTAAATTGTAATAGATATCTCCAATATCTTTCAATCCTAGTTTGTCAAGTCCGTTGGGCGTTTTAGTACTCATAAATATCCTATTTCTCTATTTTTATAATGCTAAAGCATAAGTTAGAAAATACGTATTATTTTCTAACTTATACTTCCTCTAGTGAGGAAGCATAATACGTGGAACCACTTTACTTAAAGATAGAAAGTAGTACACCTGCTGCAACAGCTGAGCCGATAACACCTGCAACATTTGGACCCATCGCATGCATAAGCAGAATATTACCCGGTTTTTCTTCAGAACCAACTTTACTCACAACCCTTGCTGCCATTGGTACTGCAGAAACCCCCGCTGCACCGATAAGTGGGTTGATAGGCTCTTTTGAAAATTTGTTCATAAGTTTACCCATAAGTACACCTGCCGCTGTACCTGCAGCAAAAGCAAGAAGACCGATAACCATAATACCCAATGTCTCAGCTACTAAGAATGAATCTGAAGCCAATGTAGAACCAACACCTAGACCAAGGAAGATAGTAACGATATTAATGAGTGAATTTTGCATCTCATTAGAAAGTCTATCAACTACACCAGATTCTTTTGCAAAGTTACCTAGTGCAAAAGAACCCATAAGCGGTGCCGCATCTGGCAAGATAAGTGCGATCATCATAATAACAATAAGTGGGAAAACAAGCTTTTCAAGTCTATTTACCTTTCTCTTAGTTGTCATAACAATTTGACGCTCTGCCTTATTTGTTAAGGCTCTCATTATCGGTGGTTGG
>CALDBH010000095.1 GCA_937938065.1 uncultured Sulfurovum sp.
TTCAAAGTCGATCGGTTCAAAGTAAAGAATATCTGAAGTGTCATAATCAGTAGAAACTGTTTCAGGGTTACAGTTATACATGATCGATTTAACACCCATGTCTTCAAGGGCAAAAGCTGCATGTACACAACAGTAGTCAAATTCTATACCTTGACCGATACTGTTAGGCCCACCACCAATAACCAGTACTTTCTTCTCTTGTGAATCAGCTACTTCTGTTTGTGGAAGCTTTGTAATGTTCGTTGTAGAATAGAGGTAAGGTGTAAGTGCTTTAAATTCTGCAGCACAAGTGTCTACTTCATTATACTCAAGTGTTACACCGGTTTTTTCTCTGGCATTATAAATATCATTTTCTGTAAGGTTTAGACCTTCTTTCTTGTTAATGACTTCAGCGATCATAGCGTCAGAGAAACCTTCACTTTTCACTTCCCTAAGACGTGTAGCATCAGAGAGCAGGGCAATGTCCATCTCTTTTTCACGAAGTGCAAGTTCTTCAAGCTGGTAAAGGTACCATCTGTCAATTTTAGAAAGGTCAAAGATGGCATCTACTGTCATACCGCGTCTAAGTCCTTCAAATACATAAAGCATACGGTTCTCATTTGGACGTCTGATCTCTCTGACAAGCTCTTCACCATCACATTTGATAGGATTAAAACCGATAAGTCCAGTTTCAAGTGAACAGAGTGCTTTTTGGAAAGACTCTTTAAATGTACGACCCATACTCATGACTTCACCTACAGACTTCATTGCAGTTGTGAGTGTAGAGTCGGCAAGAGGGAATTTTTCAAAGGTAAATCTTGGAAGTTTTGTTACGACATAATCAATGACCGGTTCAAAACTTGCAGGTGTTCCTGTAATGTCGTTAGTGATCTCGTCAAGCGTAAAACCAACTGCAAGGAGTGTAGCTACCTTAGCAATAGGGTAACCAGTCGCTTTTGATGCAAGTGCAGAAGAACGACTTACTCTTGGGTTCATTTCAATAACGATCATACGTCCTGTATCTGGATCGATAGAGAACTGTACATTTGATCCACCGGTATCTACTCCTACTTCACGTAAGATCTTGAAAGAGGCATCTCTCATGTTTTGGAATTCTTTATCTGTAAGTGTCAACGCAGGGGCGATGGTGACAGAGTCTCCCGTATGCACACCCATAGGGTCAAAGTTTTCAATAGAACATACGATAATACAGTTATCTTTATTGTCTCTGATAACTTCCATTTCATATTCTTTCCATCCAAGCATAGATTCCATAATCTCAATCTCATTAATTGGACTTGCATCAATACCTTCTTCAGCTAGTTTTTTAAACTCTTCCATATTGTATGCTACACCTGAACCACCACCTGCAAGAGTAAATGAAGCTCTACTAATTACAGGAAAACCAATTTCTTTTGCAACTTTTATTGCTTCGTCAACAGTATAGGCATTGGCACTTTTAGGTAAATCCATACCAATTTTTATCATAGCTTCATTAAAAAGATGTCTATCCTCACCTTTTTTAATTGCATCAGGATGAGCTCCAAGGAATTTAACACCTTCTAGCATGCCAGCTTCGTACATATCCATAGCAACGTTGAGTGCAGTTTGTCCACCCATTGTAGGTAAGATAGCATCAACATTTTCTTTTTTGATAATTCTATCAATGACTTCAGCAGTAATAGGTTCGATGTATGTACGATCTGCAAACTCAGGATCTGTCATGATCGTAGCAGGATTAGAGTTAATAAGAACAACTCTATACCCTAACTCTTTAAGTGTTTTAGCTGCCTGGGTTCCAGAATAGTCAAATTCACAAGCTTGACCGATAACGATAGGTCCAGAACCGATAAGTAAAATAGTTTTGATGTCATTGCGTTTTGGCATGAAGAAATACCCTTAGTTTTTAGTTTGATATTATACATGATTTAGATAGAAAAAGCCCTTAAAAAAGTGCGAAAATAAGCTTTTAAAAGAGGTCTAAACTACTTGAGTCAATTTTAGGCTTTCTCTTATAGACTTTTTTAGGAGGCTTTGGTATTTCAGTAGGAACTTCTGGCTCAATAATATCTTCTTGTGTCTGATCGATACGACTTGGGATACTTGATACAACAGGAATACTAATATTGCTATCTTTAGCCGCTTCAATCGAACGGTTCTGTTCAATATTTGTATCGGGGATACTGTATCTTGTAGCTAAGTTGGTACTGTTAGAGTCATAATTTTCTGCAAGTGTGGCTTTTGCATCATTGATCAGAAAAAATGTTTTTGGATGGAAAATATCACTGTAGGTTTTGATATGCGCTACAGTATAAGAACTCTGTACTTCTACTTTTGTCACAAGACCTACAGGTATATCTGCAAAAAAGATACCATCTAAACCTGAGGTAAGGACTGTGTCACCCTCTTTAATTTTATGCCATTTTGGTATGAACTTTACGATCATTTCATTTTCTTTTAGACCCAAAGCAATACCAGGTGCTTTTGTTTTCCCTATGAAAACAGAGAAACGGCATTTTTTATCTGATGTCAGGTAACCATAGAGTTGATTGTTATGAACTCTTGCAGTACCTGCAACCACACTGCCTTGTATGAGTCCATAGAGTTTATCTTCTACCAGTCCTTTAGGTTTAGTAAGCATGATTTGAGAAAAACTGTTAAGTTTTACATAGGAGATAGTATCGGTGATAGAGATGTTATTTACAGGTACATGACTTAATGTTGGCAGCACTTCATAAATATCTTTTACTTGTTCTATGTAGTGGATCTGCTCAAGAAGGCGTTTACGTAAAATACGGTTTTCTTTACTCAGTTTTTCGATAGACTCTTTTTGAAAAATATAGCTTTGGCTTTTATCTTCTAAATTCTGTGTGAAATTTTTATATTTTTGTTTGATGGGGTTAATGATATTGAGAAACGTATCTTAGATACGCTCATCATTTCGTGATAGTAGTACTGTTAGTATGA
>CALDBH010000096.1 GCA_937938065.1 uncultured Sulfurovum sp.
ATATTTCCTTGTTAATAAAAATTATCTTTAAGGAAATAACATGTTAGTAACTAAAAAAGCTCCAGATTTCACAGCAACAGCTGTACTTGCAAACGGTCAAATTGTAGACGGATTCAACTTAATGGAAAACCTAGGTGAAAAGGGTGCAGTACTTTTCTTCTATCCACTAGACTTTACATTTGTTTGTCCATCAGAAATCATTGCATTTTCACACAGAGCAAAAGAGTTTAGAGACAGAGGCGTAAATATTATCGGTGTATCTGTAGATAGTCAATTCTCACACTTCGCATGGAGAGAAACACCAGTAGCTGAAGGTGGTATCGGTAGAGTAGATTTCCCACTTGTTGCTGACCTTTCTAAGCAAATTGCTAGAGACTATGATGTTCTTCTTGATGAAGCAGTAGCACTTAGAGGTTCATTCCTTATCGATGCTGATGGTACAGTAAGACACGCAGTGATCAACGACCTTCCACTTGGTAGAAACATCGATGAGATGATCAGAATGGTAGATACTATGTTATTTACTAACGAGCATGGTGAAGTATGTCCTGCTGGTTGGGTAAAAGGTGACGAAGGTATGAAAGCAGACACTGCAGGTGTTGCTGAGTATCTTGCAAAACACGAAGGTGATTTGTAACATTACCATATTCTCAAGCGTTAGCTTGAGAATATATATATGAGTTTACAATCGTAAGCTTATCTATATATTCAAAGGAGAATTCATGACCGATTATGCAACACTACTCAAAGAGAGTGGGCTTAAAGCGACATTTCAACGTATGAATATATTGGAAAGAATAGAAGTCTATGGGCATATGTCTATAGATACTATCTATGATGAAGTCATCAAAGCACATCCATCCCTTTCACTTGCAACAGTGTATAAAAATATCATTTTGATGGTAGAGAAGGGTGTACTTGTAGAAGTGCCAATCACAGGTAAAAAATCTAAATATGAACTCAGTAAAGAGGATCATATCCATTTGGTCTGTACAGAGTGTGGAGAAGTAGAAGATAAACCACAACACTCTGCTGCAGATGAACTATTTACTTCTATGACAGCCAAAGAGAACTTTACCTTAAGTAAGCAACAGGTTAATCTTTATGGGGTTTGTACCCACTGTAAAGAGGCTGTTGCATAATAACTTGTAGGCTTGATACTATCAACCTACACAGTTTATTTAAACAATGCTGAACCAACTCTCACTAAATTAGATCCACATTTTATAGCCAATTCATAATCATTGCTCATACCCATAGAACAAATAGTAGCACCATCTTTTTCCAGTTTCTCATAGATACTGTGGGTTGTTTCAAAACTCTGTTGTATCAGTTTTGTCTCTTCACTGTGTGCACCTATGGTCATGACACCTTTAAGATTGATCTGAGGGCAGGTTTCTTTTATCGTTTGGTAAATGTCAACAGCTTCTTCACTGCTTACTCCTGACTTACTCACTTCATTGGCTGCATTGATCTGAAGCAGGCAGTGCATTTTTGTCTCTTTTGCCAAAAGTTTTTTGTTAAGTTCATTTGCTAACTCTATACTGTCAAGCGATTGCATAAGAGTAGGGCGAAGATCTATAAGGTTATTGATCTTATTTTTTTGGAGTGTACCTATCATGTGCCATTCAAGTGGAAGTGCATCGAGTGCTTCCATACGTTCTTTAAGCTGTTGTACCTGATTTTCACCAAAGGCTCTTTGTCCCAATTCATACAATGTAGAGATGTTTTCGAGTTCAGTATATTTAGCCACAGTGACAAGTTTTACAATGTGGTGTTCACTCACTACTATACGTGCTTGTTCTATGTTCCATATTACTTCATCCAGATTTGCTCTTAAGTGTTCTTTGTCTAATATCATACTTATTATCCTTTTCTAATGAATTGCCTACACGGCTACGCTATCACTTCGACCGTGTTGGTTCTAAACCTATGAACTTGAAGCAGTTCAAGTCCACTTAACGGTTTTCATCCCCAAAGTCTGTTGATATCATTATACAGTCCTAACATCATAAGACTGATCAGTATAGCCCAACCTACAAGTGTGATATACATCATAACCTGTTCACTGGCAGTTTTACCTGTAATCATCTCATAAAGGTTAAACATAATGTGTCCACCATCCAGTGCAGGTATGGGAAGTAGGTTAAGTACTCCCAAGTTCACGGAAATAAGAGCAGTAAAAAAGAAAAGTGCCAATATACCAGCAGAGCTTGCTTCAGCAGTAACATCAACAATGGTGATGATGCCTCCCAGTTTATCTGCACCTACCACACCCGTGATCAGTTTTTGTACACTCTCTACGATGAGTAAAGAGGCTTTTTTTGTCTCATCCCATGCATAATCAAGTCCATCTATAAAACCGAAGTAGACGGTCGTTTGTTTTCCCAAAGGACTGATTCCGATGATACGTCTGGTGATCTTTTCTCCGAAGATATTTTGGTCCTCTATGACCTTTGGTGTAAGTTGCAGTGTGATCAGTCGTTGTTCGCGTTCTACGATAAGCGTTATGTCACCTTTGCCACCATTAATATTTTTACCGATATTTTCCCAGTAGAGGATGTTGTTACCATTGACTTGGATAATCTTGTCTTCTTTGGTTAAACCTGCGCTAAATGCAGGTGTGTCTTTTCCTACTTCTCCGACATAAGGCAACAGCTTAGGGACACCAATGTTGGCGATGGCAAAATAAAGTAGAAAAGCCAGTAGGAAATTGGCAAAAGGGCCCGCTAGTAAGATGATAATACGCTGCCATGGTTTCTTTACATTGTATGAATCTTCATCATAAGAGATCGCGCTAGGATCAGAGTCATCCTGCCCTTTCATTTTGACATACCCGCCAAGAGGGATGGCTGAGAGACTCCATTCGGTTTTTCCTATCATCTTGGAGTAAAGTTTTTTACCAAAACCTATGCTGAAGACATCAACCTGTACACCAAAATAACGTGCTGCTGCAAAGTGCCCAAGTTCATGAAAAAAGATAAGTACCGATAAGACTAAAAGTGCAACTATAATGCCCATAAAATTCCTCTGTTCTAATATACTGAATTATATCCAAGTGTTGTAAAAAATTGATATAGATTAAAAATATAATGAAAAATTTTGCTAAAATAAACTATTAAGGATAGAAACATGAATGAAAATAAAAATGGACCAGAAGATATAATTAGAAATGTTGAAGATGAAACCTCTGAAGTTATAGAGGAAATGATAGATGAAATTGAAAATGAAGTTTTAGATATTGTAGAAGAAACAATAGAAAAATCAGAAGATGAAACTTCAGCAACGGAAGAAGAAACAACAGAAGAAGTTGAAAACGAAGCCTCAGAGGGTGTAGAAGGAGCAGTGGATGACGTTCCTCTACCAGCGAAAGCAAAAAAACATGTAAGGGCAAAACACCTTATAGAAAAAGCAACAAGGATAGTGAACGAAGCTAATGCGCGCTCAACGGCATGTAAGCTCTTACTTGAGGCGGATTTGAAAGAGTATGATGATTCAAAATCAGAGCTTAAAGCAGGTGGGTTTGATGCATGTGTATCGTTAGTCAAAAAATTAGGTTATCAGACAAAAGATGACGAGCCATCTGAAGAGACAACGGTGGTCTTCGAGACTAAAGAAGAGGTAAAGCCCTTAATAATAAAAGATGTTTCAAGTGGTAAATTTACAGGATTCATTTATGCCTTAGTTGGAGGATTCGCCACGGCCGTTGGATTGGTCTACCTGGCAACAGAAAAATTAGAAATGACACTGAATGTGACCAAAGTACCTTCAGAAGATATTATGCAAAGTATTTTGGCCTGGTTTAGTACTACTATAGGTATACAGGAAGATGTTTACATAGGTGCAGGAGTATTTGGTTTTGCAGTACTTTTAGTCATGATTCTTATCTATGTTGCTCGTGTAAGGCTGAAAGCAAATAGCAATCTTCACTTTGCAGTGAAACAGTTTGTAGAAGCAGAACTTTACACAGAGAAAAAAGCCAACTGTAAATCTGAGATGGACAAAGTGGATGCACATATTAAAGATACGATAGATACACTGAAGACATATGAAGTTCTTTTTAACGAACAAAAAGGAAAACTACAACGTATTCTTTATATAGAAGGTGAAAAAGAGAAGAGTACGGAGTATCATGATAAATCATACTTAGAGATACGTGAAACAAATGAACTTATAAATATGATAAGGGATTTTATGAATATACCTATGTCAGAAGAGGGAAAACTTTCTTCTAGAAGTGTACTTTTTTTACAAAGTGCAAAAGATAAGATAGATAAAATGCTTGAAAGATATTATTAATAGGTAAATGATTTTTAGTAAGGAGAGGAACCCGAACACTCTCCGAAGAGAGTGGTGTATTCAAAACGGGTTTTAGGAGATTACAATTTTTGATTAAAATTTGTAAGTTGCGATAAGTTCCATAACTTGCTCATCACCAGAACCATCACCATAATCAGTAATAGTATAGGCAGCATCTAGAGAGATACAGTCAGTAACTCCGTATCCTAAGATAAGGTCAAATTCTGATCCACTTTCAACACCATTTTCATATTCAAAGTCACCATAAGCAACAGATGCTGATACTCCGATGAACTCAGTTGCTGCAGAAACCATCCAATTATCACCAACTGAGCCAGATGTAGGAGTCATCCACATACTTGTGTAAAGACCATCCCAATCAACAAATCCTACTACTTCATCTTCAACACTTACATACGCTGCTGCTAGGTCAAATCCTGCTAATGTTGCTTCTGCTTTAACACCATATGCTGTAGAACTATCCATCATATCCCAGTCTGTATCTACATATTGTGCAGCAAGCTTGATGCCTGAAAGTTCTACACCTGCATCACCATAGACTTGAGTATAACCATAGTTATCATTGTTGTAGTACCAAACACTTGCATCAAATGCATCACTGTATGAAGCACCTACTGTCCAGTTGTCACCATCAAGATCAGCAAAGTCTGTACCTGAGCCGTTCATTCTATATGCTTCAATATATGAACCAACTAAAGTAAGGTTTGAGATAGATTTATTTACTACTGTATAAGCTTCAAATGAACCCGGAGCTAGTAACCAATCAAAACTTTGAATCATTGGCGTGTCAAGAAGCTGACGACCAAGAACGAAAGTTGTATCACCATATGCTGCAGTGATGTTAGCAATGTTTAGGAAAGCAGCTGTCTCTTCACCTTCGAACTGATTCCAAACATCTGGATTGCTATAGGAATTTGTAAGGTTAGTAAAACCAACAGCTGTAACATTAGCAGTTACGTTATCTGTAATTTTGTGTGATACATCTAAAGTAACAGCTGCACCTAATGCACTGCTATCTCCATTATACCAATCTAAATCACCATAACCATCTGTTGTAAAAGAGTAAAGTACAGCTTTACCATTGATCGTTGTGTTACTGTTACACGCAGCAGCTTCAACTACTGGTGCTTCAACAACTGGCTCAACTGGAGCGATGTCTCCACCTGCGAATGCCGAACTAATAGCTAGAGTTGCTATTAAACTTAATTTTGTAAACTTCATTTGTTTTCCTTATGTTTTAATTACGAAATGATGATAACATAAAAATTAATGAATGGTTAATAGATAGTTGCTTAATTTTTAATCAATTTAGTTTTAAGAGGTATGTTTGAAGAAATCTCTGACATATTCATAGCCAGAATAGAGTGTTAGTGCGACAGCTATCCATAAAAGAAGTTCAGCACCAGGCCATTGCATCAGTAAGAACCCTATGGCGATCATCTGTACAACTGTTTTGACTTTACCCATCCAGGATGCTGCGATGTCAAGACCTTGACTTACAGCAGAGACTCTAAGTCCGGTGATGAAGAGTTCTCGTGTAAGTATGAGGAAGATAGCCCAAGGAGAGGCAGAACCAAGCATCATTAATCCTAAGAATCCTGCCAGAGTAAGCATTTTATCTGCTAAGGGGTCAAGGATCTTACCAAGAGTGGTGATCTGGTTGAATGTGCGTGCGACATAGCCGTCAAAAAAGTCTGTAGCAGAGGCTACTACAAAGATAAAGGCTGCAAAGTAGTTGAGCCATGATGGATGTATGTTTTGAAAAATGGATGCATCCTGGTTGACCAGGAAAAGAAACATTACAGGAGCAAGAAGAAGACGGATAAATGCTAAGATATTTGGTATGTTAAATATTTGTGAACTTGGCATTTTGTCTTCTCTCAAGCAGATTATCTAAAAGTAGTTCCACCATCAACTACAAGTGTTTGACCTGTAATCCATGATGCTTCGTCTGTACATAGGAAATAGACAGAACCGGCAAGGTCTTCAGGGCTTCCCATTCTGTTCACTGCTGAACGTTTAATCGTTTCAGCTTTTACTTCTTCATAGTTTGTAAAGGCTTTAAGTGCATCTGTATCGATAGGTCCACCAGATACGGCATTCACTCTAATACCCATTTCTCCGAGTTCAACAGCCGCGTAACGACTCATAGCCTCAACCGCTGCTTTGTTTGTACCGTGACCCGCATAGTTTTCGATGTAGATCAGGTTACCTGTCGAAGAGAGTGTTACGATGGCACCACCACCTACTTTTTCCATACGTACTGCAGCTTCTTGTGAACCACGCACAAATGCACCTACTGTTGCTGTATAAATGTTCGTTAAACCTTTTGCTGGTCTAAGTTTCATAAATTTACCATAACCGCCTACAACTGGACGACCATAGATCATTGCGTTAGAGACAAAGAAGTCTACTCTGTCAAAATCTTGATCAATCGCTTGAAAAAGAGGTTTGAATTCGTCAAGCTCTAATATATTCAGTGGGTATGCTTTTGCTTTAACGCCGTACTTACTTTCTAGATCTGCTGCAATTACATCAGCAGACTCTTTATTCGAGTTGTACGTAAATGCAATATTTACACCGTTTTGAGCAAATTTCTCTGCAACGGCTTTACCGATACCTTTAGTTGCACCTGTGATAACAAGTGTTTTACCTTTCATATCTGACATATTACGCTCCTACTATATTATATTTTTTCATGACTTCTTCTATCTTCTTCATATTTTCAACACTTGGTGGTACAAGTGGTAATCTGTATTCCAGTGTATCAATAAGACCAGCGATATACATCGCAGCTTTGATAGGAATAGGATTACTTTCACAGAAGAGTACTTTGTTTATTTCAAAAAGTTCATCGTTGATGGCTTTAGATTTTACAAAGTCACCTTTGAGGGCTGCATGAGCAAGCTCTGCTTTCATATCTGGTAAGAGGTTAGAAGTCACAGAAGTGATCCCTTTCCCTCCACTTGCCAAAATAGGAAAATCGATAGCATCATCACCGGAGAATACATACAGGTCAGGCACTTTGGCTAAAAGTTCAACGGTTCTCTCTATAGAACCAGTTGCTTCTTTGATCCCCATAATATTCTCTACATCATCAAAGAGTCTTTTTACGGTATCTGGAAGTATGTCAACACCTGTACGTCCTGGTACATTGTAAAGCATAAAAGGCACTTTTACTGCAGAAGCAATGGCTTTGTAGTGTTGGTAAAGTCCTTCTTGACTTGGTTTATTGTAGTAAGGGCTCACAGAAAATATAGCATCTACGCCACACTCTTCTGCATGTTTGGCGATGTCTATGGCTTCATGTGTAGCATTGCTGCCTGCACCTGCAAGTACTTTAGTTTCAGTACCTTTACAAACTTCAACCGCTATCTCAATACATCTTTTATGTTCATCATGACTCAGTGTAGCACTCTCACCTGTAGTTCCTACAGGACATACTGCATCAATGCCATGTGCAATTTGTCTTCTGATAAGATTTGCATAGGTTGCTTCATCTAATGTACCATTTTTAAATGGAGTAATCAGTGCAGTGGTTGCACCAGTAATATAGTTACTCATGTCTCATATCCTAGTTTTTTTTCAATATCACAGTAGTTGAAAAATTGTGATCAAAATATTTTTTAGCAATATCGCTAATATCTTTGAGTGTAATTTTATCTAATTTCTCTTCATATTCAAGTAAAGGCTGAATATTTCCTTTGACAAGGTAGTCTCCATAGAGTCCTGCCACTGAGTTTGAACTCTCCAATGAGTAGATAAATTCCGCTTTTGTATTGATCTTGACTTTATCAAGTTCCGCTTGTGTGACATCACCGTTTTTGATTTTTTCAAGTTCGGCAAGTATCTCTTTTTCTAAAGTATCTAGAGAAGCATTAGGTGAACACATTGCCATAATGAGGAAAACACCAGGGTCTGCAAGTTCCATATTATATCCATAGACCTGATTTGCCAATTGCTTTTCATTGACAAGTCTTTTTTCAAAACGTGAACTTTTCCCATTACTAAGTATGTGGCTGATTGCAGAAAGTACTACCTGGTCATCATGTTCATAATTAGGGATGGCATAAGTGATAGCAAGTGTGTCAACCTGATTGCTCTCTTTATGTAATACAGCTCTTTTCGCTCCATCTACTTTAGGTTCAACAGCGAAGACTTTAGGAATCTCACGTTTATTTTTAATATTCCCGAAATATTTCTCCGATTCTTTAAAAACCTCTTCAGGTGTGATATCACCGGCAACGACTAAAATCGCATTGCTTGGTTGATAATACCGTTGATAGAAGTCTCTAATGTCTTCTATCTTCCATGAAAGAATATCTTCCATGAAACCGATAGGAAGCCAGTGGTAAGGATGGTAGGTAAAGTGTGTGTTAAAGACTCTGAAGTAGAGGTAACCCATAGGGTTGTTGTCTGTTCTAAGACGTCTTTCTTCTGCAACCACATCACGCTCTTTTTGAAACTCTTCATCTGTTAGTTTGAGGTTATGCATAAGCTCAGAAAAGAGATCAAGACTAAGTCCCAGGTTCTTGCTTGCAGTTTTAATGTAGTAATGTGTTTTGTCAAAACCGGTAGCTGCATTATTCACTCCGCCACGGCTTTTGACGATTGTGTCAAATTCACCCTCTTTAAGCTTATCTGTTGATTTGAAAGAAAGATGCTCAAGCATATGGGCCATACCGCTCTTACCCATGACTTCGTTTCTGCTTCCTACTTTGTAGTAAATATCTGTAGTGATAACACCTGAATCGTTATCCATAGGGATGACAACGATCTGCATACCGTTGTCTAATGTTTTTGTAAAATGTTCTGGCAATGAATTGGCCATTGATACTCCTGTTGTGATCATAAGTCCGATAAGTATATTTGTAAATAGTTTGAGGCTTCTTAGTCTCATTTGTAATCTGCTCCGATGGCTTCGCTGATATGTTTATAACCATCTTTTTGTAAGAGTTTAATTAAACCCTCATTGATCTCTTTAATAAGTGCAGGACCTCTGTAGACAAGCATACTGTAAACCTGCACCAAAGATGCACCAGCTTTGATACGTCTATAAGCCTCTTCAGCAGAGTCTATACCTCCTACAGAGATGAGTAGGGTTTTCCCATAGAGCTCTTTGCCTATGGCTTTAAAGAGTTGGTATGATTTTTCCGTAAGCAGTGCACCTGAGATACCACCGAAATCTTTGGCATGTGTGGTTAAAGAGTAATCAATCGTTGTATTGGTAGCGATGATACCTGCTGCACCTGCTTCTACTGCTGCTTTACAAAGGGTGATGGCATCTTCTGGTTCCATATCAGGAGCAATTTTAAGCAGTACGGGCTGAGTCGTGATCTCTTTTGCCATGGCAAAGATCGCATTGATAAATGCTTCATTTTGTAAATCTCTTAAGCCTGGTGTGTTTGGAGAAGAGATGTTGATCACAATATAGTCACCATAATCTTTAAATGCCTTAAAGAGTGTTTCATAATCATTTAATGCATCATCTTCCGATGTGAGTTTATTTTTCCCGATATTGATACCCATAGGATAGTCAAAAAAGTAAAGTTTTTTAAGACGTTGCAGCATATAGTGGCTGCCTTTGTTGTTAAAACCCATGGCATTTTGTATAGAGTTGTCTTCTATAAGTCTAAAGAGTCTTGGTTTGGCATTACCATCTTGTGGTTTTGGTGTAACTGTACCTATTTCTGTAAATCCAAAGCCCATAGTCGGCATGGCAGTGATGTACTGACCATTTTTGTCAAAACCTGCACCTAACCCTACAGGATTTTGAAAAGTACGGCCAAAGATCTCTTGTTGGAGCATAGGATGGGTAACAAAGTTCTGGTTTTTAACAAAACGCAGAAGTGTAGGGCAGTGAGCAATGGTTCTGAGTCCAAGACCCGCAACAGAGTGTGCGGTCTCTGGGTCTAGTTTAAAAAGTATTTTTTTGAGGTTTTGGTAAGAAAAAAGTGACAAAGGAGACTCCATAATTATAGTATGCTTATTATAGCAAAATAATCAAAAAAAGTAATGTAAAGAGAGGTTTGCACCTTGCATAGTATCTACTGGATCGAGATCTGATACTTTATAGTAATGATATGAAAGATCTACATCGATATTCGCTGTGGCATAGATGAGAAATCCCAAATTTCCTCCATAGTAATACCCATCACTGCTCGAAGAAGAGATAGTGTCATAATGAAGATATCCAATCGTTGCCCCAAGATAAGGTCTGATCTTTGCTGTTCCAAACAGTTCATCAAGCAGTATTTTATCTATTTCTACTGCGAAGGTTTGAAAATCACTATTGCCAGAGAGTGTAAACACTGTACGCAAATCTAAAGTTTGTTTACCGTAACGTAGTCCTAAAACGGTTTCATCTTGACCAGATGCATTGGCAATAGATTTAAAATCTATAGAGTGGGTAGCTACGGTTACCCCGATAAAAGGAAATTGTTCAAGGTCCTCTTGTGCAAAAATCGTTGTCAATAAAAATGTAAAGAGAAGAATGAGTTTTGACATGCTATAAATTCCTCGATAATTTTTGATAGGTTAGACACTCTTGAAGTAGAGTTTTATGTGAACCTCTACAGATGATCTCACCTTCCTGAAATACAAGGATAGTATCAGCATCTTCTATGGTACTTAATCTGTGCGCTACAGTAAAGGTGATCATCTCCTGCTTGAGCTCATGTAAAGCTTTTTGTATAAGGGCTTCACTCTTATTGTCCAGTGCGGATGTGGCTTCATCGAGGATGAGGATATCAGGATTTTTATAGAGTGCACGTGCTAAGGCTATACGCTGTCTTTGTCCACCAGAGAG
>CALDBH010000097.1 GCA_937938065.1 uncultured Sulfurovum sp.
GAGTATAACGCCACCAGGTACAGCAAGTTCTGCACCTATACTGAGAGCATCTTGTTTGAGTATGTTTGCTGCGGGTGTTTTAAGATCTTTGATGAAGAAGTAGAGAAGTTCCATCTTCTTTGCCATGATACCCACACCGCCACTCTCTACATCAAGTGCTTTAAGGGCTGCTTTTTTATCTGATATATGTCCAAGTTGATAGATGTTCATTATTGACTCCTAGGCAAGCAAGCGTCATTCTCGGGCTTGACGAGATATATTATTTTATCTTTTTTTGCGTGCTAAAAGCTTTAATAATAAAGTATTCAACACAAACTGAGGTGGTGACCCTACATCCAACGCGATAAACGTATTTGAAAAGAGTGTGAGGGTCTTTTCATCTAAATTGTAAGCTTGTGAATGTATAGCTGCTTTACTGATACGTTCAACAAGCATCTTCATTGCTTTAGCATCCGTACGTTTATGGGTTTGTACAAAGTCATACACCGTAGCCAAAGAGAGTTGACCTAAGTCCAGGTCCAGTTTTTCTTCTTCTTTCTCCTGAGAGAGTACCATAATAGGTAAACGTGAACGAATCGTATCTAGGATCGTGGCTTTACTGGGTGTGATCAGAATAAACTCTTTTTTTGGTGGGGGTTCTTCTATGACTTTTAAAAGTTTGTTTTGTACCACAGGAGAGAATGTTTTAGCTGCAATGATGATGACGGTGGTCTCTTCGCTGGCCATGTAAGCCTTTTCTATCGCCAGCTTCGCATCTTCCACTAAAAAAGTGTCTTCTTTGATGATCTTTACAAAACGTTCATTTTGCTGCAGTCCTTCGAGCTGGATCACCGTGTCATCGATATCGCTGCTGATGATCACTTGGCTAACTAGTCTCATGCCTCTAAGTCTAAGTCCCCGAAAAGTGCTGCTGAGAGTGTATTGTCAAAAAGCTTGAAGAGTTGTAAAAGTTTAATATCCAATAAAGTATCTGAACTACGGAAAGCAAAACTGTCCTGTACTTCTTCATCCATGACCCATAAAAAACTATCCTCATTTCTGTAAGCAAGCTTCGTATACGGATGATCACCTTTACCGATATACCAAATATAATATCCGTTCGGATAAGAGATATCCAACATATCTTCAAGAAGTTGCAGATCTTGTGTTGATTTCATAGAGTGAAGATGCGGGAAACAGCTCGATAAAGCGTAAAAAGGAAGAAGCGGTCTGTTTTTTTTCAGATCATTGATATTGTTTAAAATATATTTAGCAAACCACTCATGAGATTCATCAGTAATGATAAGAGCTGTTTTCCCCTCAATACTTTGGGAAACAGCACTTTTGGCTAAAGGTGCCCACTCATAACGGTACTCTTCCATCCATGAAAAAGAGGACTCTTCTTCACGTATGGTCTCCAGTGTCCACTTTAAAAGCTGCTGCATTACTCTACTTATCTAGCTTGTAAGCTTCATGAAGTGCACGGATCGCAAGCTCACCATACTTCTCATCTATCACCATAGAGACTTTTATCTCAGAAGTAGATATCATCTGTATGTTGATATTACTTTCAGCAAGTACAGTAAATGCTGTAGCCGCCACACCTGAGTGAGATTTCATACCTACACCCACAACAGAGACTTTACATACATGCTCGTCAAAATCCATTCCTTCAATGTCATGGTCAAAGCTTGCCATCAGTTTTTTGGCATTCTCATGTTCACTTTGAGGTACAGTAAACCCAAGGTTTGTTGAACCGTCAGTACCCCTATTTTGGATGATCATATCTACATTAATGTTCTCTTCTGCCAACATTGTAAATATCTCTGCTGCGATTCCTGGTCTGTCTGACACACCTCTTAGTGTAACTCTTGCTTGGTTTTTGTCAAGGACAACACCACTTACTAATACTTCTTCCATACTGTTGCTCTCCTTTGTGATAAGCGTACCTTCATTGTCGCTAAAACTACTTTTAGCGTACAGTTTTACATTAAGTTTTTTTGCCAATTCTACTGAACGGTTCTGTAATACCTTCGCACCCAGTGACGAAAGCTCCAACATCTCATCATAAGAGATAGTGTCAAGCTTCTTAGCATTGGGTTCGATACGTGGATCTGTTGTATAGATACCATCTACATCCGAATAGATCTCACACTGGTCTGCTTTCAGTGCACCTGCCAACGCAACAGCAGAAAGATCTGAACCGCCACGTCCCAGTGTTGTCACTGAACCATCTTTGTTGATACCCTGAAAACCAGCTACAACAACGATTTTACCTTCGCCTAGAGCGTTATGCATCGATGTTGGATCTATAGCCTCTATACGTGCATAAGTATGTGTATTATCTGTCACGATACCTGCTTGACGTCCAGTCATTGCTACTGCAGCATACCCTTTTGACTGTAAAGCGATAGAGAGGAGTGCAGCAGTAACACGTTCACCTGAACTAAGCAGCATATCCATCTCTTTTTTCGCAGGGTTTTCTGCAAAGTGTTCTGCAAAATCTATCAGTTTATTCGTTTCACCACTCATCGCTGAGACAACGACTACAATGTCATCACCAGCTTCTCTTGCTTTGGCTACACGGTTGGCCACATTTTCGATACGATCTAAATCTCCAACGCTTGTACCACCATATTTATGTACAACTAACATCTATATCAAACCCTCTTCTATAAAATAATCAATCACTCTACGATACACTTTACGTTTAAAGTAGGTCACCTTTTTAAATAACTGTTCATACTCTACAAACTCATACTCTTCAAACTCAGGAATATCATATGCCTGTAAATTGATGGTTGCACTCTCTTTAAGGCGTACCAAAAAATATTTTTGTGTCTGCCCGTCAAAAGGGTATGTTTTACCTCGTGATGTTTTGGGAAAGTCATAAGAGATCCATTCAGGGAATTCTCCTAGTACTTCTACATGATCACAGCCTATCTCTTCCAACAATTCTCGTTTTAAAGCCTCTCGAGGTGTTTCACCTTCATCGATGCCCCCTTGAGGGAATTGCCACGCATTCCTAATATCACTTCGGTGTGCTACAAAAAATTCACACTTGTCCGGATATTTGGAAGAGAGTATTACAGCTGCAACATTTGGCCTATAGCTCTTTTTCTTTTGCATACTTTTACTCATTTCACATATGTAATTAAATAGGACGCAATTCTTTTATTGCGTTAGCACTGTGCCTCCTTCAAAAGAAAGCTAAAGAGACGAGTCTCTTTTGATAATCAGCACTAAATTGTATTTTCACTCTAAATCTACTAAAGTTTATCGATACATTCCCAATTTTCTGATATTATTCTATCTAAAATGCGGTTACAAACATTTGAAAACATTCAAAAAGTGAGAAAACTATTTGCTAATTTATCTT
>CALDBH010000098.1 GCA_937938065.1 uncultured Sulfurovum sp.
ATTCTTGTACCTATACTTTTGGCACTTGGTTTTGACACGAAAGATGCCATCGGTATTTCTATTATTCAAATGGTATTTAGTTCTATTTATGGTTCATATCTGAACTTCAGAAAAGGCTCACTCGTCATCGGTGAAGGGATCTTTGTAGGTTTTGGAGGCTTTGTGGGAGGATATATCGGTGGATATGTTACACAGTATATCTCAGATATAGTACTGCAGTTTCTCTTTTTGGGATTATTGGTATTTGCGCTCTTTAGACTTTCTTTCACTACACTGCATGACGGTACTGTGACGAAGACGCTGAATAAAGCACTGCTCTTTGGTATAGGTCTGGGAATTGGTATCTTCTCTATCACACTTGGTATCGGAGGGTCAATTATACTCATACCGCTTTTAGTTGGTTTATTGCATTATCCAATTAAAAAGGCAGTAAGTGCAGGGCTGTTTTTTGTAGTCTTCTCTTCAGTAGCGGGGATGATAAGTCGACTTAGTACAGGAACGATAGATTTTAGTAATGGCTTGATAGTAGCTTTGGCTTCACTAGTAGGCGTGGCATTGGGTATTTGGCTCAAAGACCATGTCACTTCCAAAAATCATAAGATGGCACTTTTAGCACTTTATATGTTTGCTTTGCTTATCTTAATAAAAAAAATGTGGTTTTAATACGTAGGATATAAAGAATGAAAAATGATATGATAAAAGTATATGGTGCAAAAGAAAATAACTTAAAAAATATAGACATAAGCATCCCTAAAAATAAATTGGTGGTAGTGACCGGCATCTCTGGGTCTGGTAAATCTACGCTAGCATTCTCGACACTATATGCTGAGGGGCAAAGACGCTATATAGAGTCACTCTCCTCATATGCACGACAGTTCTTAGGGCGTGTAGGTAAACCTGATGTAGATAAGATCGAAGGGTTGACCCCTGCCATCGCGATAGACCAGAAAACGACGTCTAAAAACCCGCGTTCTACTGTAGGAACGATCACTGAGATCTATGATTATCTGAGACTGCTTTTCTCTCGTGTAGGTGAACAGCATTGTCATGAATGCGGAAAGCCGATCTCTTCTATGTCTGCGTCTGACATCATTGAAGAGGTTCTGAAACTGCCTGATGGCGCAAAACTTGTCATCATGGCGCCGTTGGTCAAAGAGAAGAAAGGTAGCTTCGCAGATATGCTGGAATCACTTCGTCATAAGGGGTATATCCGTGCGATGATCGATGGTGTGATGGTACGTCTTGATGATGAGATAGAACTTTCTAAAACCAAAAAACACACGATTAAAGTCGTCGTTGACAGAGTGGTAGTAAAAGAAGAGAGCCGTGACCGTATAGGACAGGATGTCGAGAAGGCACTTAAAGAGAGTTACGGTGAGATGGAGATAGAAGTACTTAACTTCGAAGAGATGGATCTCGATAGACAGCACATCCATTACTCTGAACATTTGGCCTGCTTTGATTGTAAGCTGAGTTTTGAACCTTTGGAACCGGTCAGTTTCTCTTTTAACTCACCTAAAGGTGCCTGTCCTACCTGCGATGGTCTTGGTATCCGTTATGCCATAGACTTAAAGAAAGTGATAGACTCGGAACTCTGTATAGATAAGGGTGCCGTGAAGATCATGTATGGTTTTAATAAGAGTTACTATACTAAATTTCTCAATGCCTTTTGTGAACAGAATGACATAGATATTAAAACTCCTTATGGTGAACTTGAATCACATCAGCAAAAAGCCATACTCTATGGTAATGGCAGTACGGTAGACTTTTTATGGAAACGACATAAACTCAAACGTGAGTGGCCGGGAGTGGTCAAATTTGCACATGATATGTTTAAAGAGGAAAAAGATCTTTCTGAATATATGACTGAAAAGGTTTGTGACAAATGTGATGGACATAGACTGAGACCTCGTTCTTTAGCCGTGAAGATAGAGGGGAAAAATATCGCAGATATTATCGATATGCCTATAGAAAAATCGTATGCATATTTTTCAGATGAAGAGAGTTTTTCTCACTTAAGTGAACAGCAAAAGATGATCGCAGAGTCCATACTTAAAGAGTTGTATGAAAGACTTTACTTCTTACACGATGTGGGTCTAGGGTACATTACCTTGAGTCGTGATGCAAGAAGTATTTCAGGAGGTGAAGCTCAACGTATACGTATTGCTTCACAGATAGGCTCTGGACTTACCGGGGTGATGTATGTACTGGATGAACCAAGCATAGGACTCCATGAACGTGATACGATGAAACTCATACGTACACTCAACTCTTTACGTGAAAAAGGAAACTCTGTTATCGTTGTAGAACATGATAAAGAGACTATCTTAGCCGCAGACTATATCATAGATATCGGTCCTGGGGCAGGTGAGTTCGGCGGTGAAGTGGTTTTTGCCGGTGATGCGAAGAAACTTGCTAAAGCGAAGACTTTGACTGCAGACTATATGTATGGCAAAAAGGAGATCTCTTACTCGCACGATAACCCTCAAAACGAGTGGATAGGGATCAAAAATGTGACACTTAATAATATTGAAAAGCTTGATGCTAAAATCCCTTTACAAAACTTTGTATGTATTACAGGAGTGAGTGGTAGTGGAAAAAGTTCACTTATCCTTCAAACCTTACTTCCTGTGGCAAGAGAAATACTCAACCGTGCCAAAAAGGTCAATAAAGTCGATGGGGTGGAGATCACAGGACTTGAAAAACTTGATAAAGTCATCTATCTTGACCAAAGCCCTATAGGAAGAACACCACGTTCCAATCCTGCAACTTATACAGGTATTATGGATGAGATACGTAAACTCTTTGCTCAAACCAAAGAGGCAGAACTTCGAGGCTATAAGATAGGACGTTTCTCTTTCAATGTAAAAGGCGGACGCTGTGAGAAATGTCAGGGAGACGGTCAGATAAAAATAGAGATGCATTTCTTGCCAGATGTTTTGGTAAGTTGTGATGCCTGTGACGGTACACGTTACAATGCACAAACACGTGAAGTGCTGTACAAAGGACAGTCTATCTCAGATGTTCTTGGCATGAGTGTAGGTGAGGCACTGGAATTCTTTAAAGCTATCCCTGCCATAGCCATTAAGCTCAAAACATTGACAGATGTAGGGCTTGACTACATTACTTTAGGACAAAATGCTACCACACTTTCAGGTGGAGAGGCTCAGCGTATCAAGCTCAGTAAAGAATTGAGTCGTAAAGATACGGGTCAAACACTTTATATTTTAGATGAACCTACTACTGGACTTCACTTTGCTGATGTCGACAGACTTACAGGTGTTTTGCATCACTTAGTAGAGCTTGGTAACTCAGTCGTGGTGATAGAACATAATCTGGATATGGTGAAAAATGCAGACTACATCATAGATATGGGACCAGAAGGTGGAAATAAAGGTGGACTCATCATTGCTACAGGTTCACCTGAAGAATTGGCCAGTGAATATAAAAAGACCGGCTCTTATACGGGTGAGTATTTGGCTAAGGAGTTAAAGTAAAAGAGGGTTTGAATCAGTATTTGTAGCTTTATGGTCTACGAAACTGCTTTTTGATACCTGGCTTTCGACTTTCATTTGCAAAACTAAGCGACATTTTTACAATCCATAGAAGGATAAGTGCAGCTATGATCTCATAACCAATAGCCCAGGTCAAAATAAACGCTTGTTTCTCATGAAGAGATAAAAAGAGTTCTGGGCTACCCCCTGCAACATAAAAGAAAAGAAAAAGCAAACCAGAAATATATGGAAGTGTTATAAAGTATATAGCTAAAAATATTTTTTCATAACCTTCAGGAAAAAAGAGAGGTGACTCTGCAAGGTCAACGTTTTTTTGAGAGAACTTTTTAGGTGATCTCATATGGTTTACTTTTGATGAATGTGCAATTCTTGTATTTATAGTACGGCTTGATGTCATGCTTTATTCCCCTATCTCATTTTAAGTATATGTGATGAGTAACTCGGCTGTCTAACAAGAGATCCGTGGCTTTCCGTCCTATTCTCGCAAATAGTTTGGCTTTATTCAAATGTTGTAGATGAATACTGTAACGAAAAAATGTCAGATTTTTGTCAATAAACTATATTACTAATTGAAAATTCAAATATGAGCGACTTATAACAGTTAATAGGCTAGAATACATAAAAAACTAGGCTTAACTTTTGAAAACCATCACTATTATAGATACATTCGGCTTCTTTTTTCGTTCATACTTCGCATTGCCTCCTTTACGTAATTCGGAAGGATTTCCAACAGGACTTCTAACCGGTTTTGCCAATCTTGTAGACTCATTACATCGTGACCATAGTACAGATTACCTGGTCTTTGCTCTGGATGCTAAAGGTAGAACATTCCGTAATGACCTCTATCCGGAATATAAAGCCCATCGTGAAGCGGCACCTGATGATCTTCTAAAACAACTGCCTATTGCTATAGATTGGATAGAACAAATGGGTTTTGCTAATCTTTCTCGTGAAGGGTTCGAAGCAGATGATGTCATTACTACAGTGACAAAATTTGCTAGAGAACAGGGTTTAAAAGTACGTATTGTTTCACATGATAAAGATCTGTATCAGATGATCGATGATGGCGTAGTGGTAATGTATGACTCTGTAAAAAAACAAGAAGTAGATGAGCAAGCATGTGTGGATAAATTTGGTGTATATCCTAAAGACTTCATCAACTTTCAAGCCATACTAGGGGACAGTTCAGACAATATTCCAGGTGTAAAAGGGATAGGAAAAGTAGGTGCGGCAAAACTTATCAATCAGTATCATACACTTGAAGCCATCTATGAAGATATAGAAAACTGTGGTACTCCACGTATACAGAAACTTCTTTTAGAGAGTAAAGAAAAGGCTTTTTTATCTCGTGAACTGGTAACTATGAGAACAGATGTCTTTAAAGATATGGATGTTGAAAGCTTTGTCTTTGAAGATAAGAATTACCTCTCATGTCTGCTTGAAGAGTTTGAACAATATGAGATGAAACAAGCTATCAAAAAAGCAAAAGTAGGGCTTGAAGAGACGGATCGTATAGTAGTAGAAAAACCAAAAATTCAAACTCTCAGTTTTGAAGCAGTCACGTTAGACAGTAAAGAGAAATTGGAGAGTGTACTAGAGGGCATAGACAAAGATGCTATAGTCGCCTTTGACACAGAGACAACAGGTCTAGATACCAAAATAGCCAAAATGGTAGGGTTTAGTTTTTGTTTTGATGCCGAAAAATCTTACTATGTACCCGTAGGACATAACTATCTTGGGGTAGAAGATCAGGTAAGTATGGATGATGCTATTTTAGCATTAAAGAAACTGATGAAACATAACATTGTCGGACAAAATCTGAAATTTGATTTTTCTTTGCTTTACAATCAGTTTGATATGGAACCGATCATACCGTATGCTGATACGATGATCATGGCATGGCTTTCAAACCCTGGAACCAAAGTAGGGCTTGATACACTGGCCAAGACATTTTTCAAGTATGAGATGAAGCCTTTCAAAGAGATGGTAAAAAAAGGAGAGGATTTCTCTGCTGTAGATATAGAGGATGCTACTTTTTACGCTGCGGAAGATGCTT
>CALDBH010000099.1 GCA_937938065.1 uncultured Sulfurovum sp.
TTCAAAAGTCTTAAAGAGCGTTTTTATGAGCACGGTATAAAAGTAGCCAAGCTTGACAGGTTCTCCACGACCAAAGAGAAAAATGCAACGCTCAAAGGGCTGGCAGAAGGAACTATAGACGTGGTTGTAGGGACACATGCCTTACTGAAAGCCAAATTTAAAAACCTTGCGCTTGTTATCATCGATGAAGAGCATAAGTTTGGTGTCAAGCAAAAAGAGGCGCTCAAAGAGATATCTATTGATGTGCATCTGCTTTCCATGTCTGCAACACCGATTCCTAGAAGTCTGAACCTTGCTATGTCTGAAGTTAAGTCTTTTTCTGAAATCCTCACACCTCCTACGGAACGTCAAGGGGTACGTACTTTTGTGAAGAGTTATGATGATAAAGTCATCAAAGAAGCCATACTCCGTGAGATGCGCCGTGGTGGACAGATATTTTATGTCTTTAACTCCATTGCCGGGATAGAAGAGAAGAAAAAAGTACTTTTAAAACTCTTGCCAAAACTTCGTATCGCGGTCCTTCACTCCAAGATATCAGCCAAAGAGACAGAAGATGAGATGATGCTTTTTGAAGATGGTGAGTATGATGTACTGCTCTCTACATCTATCGTAGAATCAGGTATCCATATGCCTCATGCCAATACAATGATCGTCGATGGTGCAGACAATTTTGGTATTGCAGACCTGCATCAGCTTCGTGGTCGTGTAGGACGTGGAGGTAAAGAGGGGTATTGCTACTTTATGGTCACAGACAAAGAGCGTTTGACAGACAATGCAAAACGCCGCCTGCTTGCACTTGAATCACACTCTGATCTGGGGAGTGGGGCTGTACTGGCCTTTCATGACCTAGAGATACGCGGTGGAGGAAACATCATCGGTGAAGCGCAGTCTGGACACATTAAACAGATAGGATACTCACTCTATTTGAGAATGCTTGAAGATGCGATTAAAGAACTCTCCGGACAAGACAAAGAGGTGGCACAGAACATCGACATGAAACTTTCTATCGATGCATACCTCAATGAAGAGCTTATAGAAGAAGACAGACTACGTCTGGAACTTTACCGACGTCTCTCTTTATGTGAAAGTATAGGGGAAGTATATGAGATAGAAACAGAGATAGCAGACCGCTTTGGAAAACTCGATGTGATCACCAGACAGTTCATCGATGTTATTGTGATGAAGGTACTGGCAAGAGAAAAAGGCATTTCAAAGGTCTCATCTTATGGTGAAAATGTCTTTATTGAGTTTATTGATGAAAACAAAGAGAGAGTGGTACTCAAATCACGTAGTAAAGATGATGATGATATCATCGCTACAGCGATGGGGTATTTGAAAACATAATTTTATCAGCATGTACTAATTAACCTAATATTATACTTAAGTATATAGTTTATGAAAGGGATATATGAATTTTTTTGAATCAGAAATATTAAAAGGTAAATATTTCCCTTACAAGAGTCGTGATAGACTAAGAGCAACCATGGTCAACTTGTTTATTTTGGCTGGTGCTTTTGTGATGCTTCTCTATGCTTATGAAAACCTAGTTCAAGGCTACTATGTCATGTTATCCGTTGAGCTGTTCATTATTTTGATCTTGATGGTAGCCTATCTTGTATTTCCCCACTATGTCAACATCAATCATACGTCCTATATGATACTTGGGGCACTCACTTTTTTACTTTCTATGTCACTGATCGTTCCAGATCAAGACCCTGAACTTTCACTCTTCTGGTTGGCTGCTTTACCTATATTTGTTTTCTTTTTTCTAGGGGTGGAAAAAGGTATCAGATGGAGTACGAACATGTTTATTGTTTTACTCTTTATACCTTTGGTTTCTTATTTGACAGGGGTACAGTTTGTCTATGAATGGGAACTGCTTTCTCAAATTGTTTTAGGATATTTGGTCGTTTCGTATATGCTCTACATCATTGAAAGTGAACGAAGTTCTTATGAAGAGAGATTGAACATCGCACTTGAAGAGAATAAAATACTTTTTAAAGAAGTTCACCATCGTACAAAAAATAATATGCAGGTAGTGATGAGTTTACTTGAAAGCCAATCTTTTAAAATCGATGATCCTAAATACAAAAAAATGTTTGAGACACATGTAGACAGGTTAAAAGCGATGAGCTTGATGCATAAAAATCTTTACACCAATCACAGTTATGAAGAAGTAGATATCCAAGAGTACCTGGAAGAGATAGCACAAAATTTACAGACATATACAGAGTATAATATTCGTACAGATATAGACCCAATCATTATAGATATGAGAATAGCCATGAACATTGGTCTCATTTTTAATGAGGCCGTGACCAATGCCATTGAACATGCTTTTGACGGAGATAAAGGGAATATTGATATCTCCTTTAAACAATTAGGTGAACGATATAGTTTATGTATTCAAGACGACGGTAAGGGTTTTGATACTTCATTAACATACAAATCTTTGGGTTTGACCCTCATCAAAGACCTAAGTGTCACCTTACCTCATAGCAAGATTAATATAGAGGGCCAAAACGGTACGAAGATACAGATCTATTTTGATAAAGAGGAGCATGTATAATGAGTTTACCTCAAAATATTGTGATAGTTGAAGATGAGGTGATCACACAGCGTTATTTACAAGATATACTTGTGAACAATCATATAAATGTATCGGGTTGTTTCGATAATGCATTAGATACGTTAGAGGCACTTAAAAATATAAACTGTGACATGATCTTAATGGATATAAACATCAAAGGGTCAATGGATGGCATCCAGTTATCCAAAAAAATTTTAGAAAAGTATACATTTCCTATCGTCTTCATTACCGCACACAATGATGATGCAACACTTGAAGAGCTACTGGAACTTGCACCGTATGGTTTTATAAGTAAACCATTTTCAAGTAAAGAGATACTTGTTACATTGAAGATCGCATATAAGAGATATTTGATACATAGTGAAGTATCTAAAGTAAAAACAAGTGACGAACCTACAGATATCATCATCAATGATTACTATACATACTCACGAAATGTATCTGTATTGTATTACGATGGACAAGCAATTAAATTGAATAAAAAGCAAGGGCAACTTTTAGAGATCTTAAGTAAAAATATCAATCATACGGTAGAATATGATACGCTTATTTCACAGCTATGGGAAGATGATACAGTAGCAGATTCTACCCTGCGTACTTTAGTCTATTCTATCCGTAAATTGCTTCCTGATCTACCTATCGTTTCTCATAGTAAAGTAGGGTATTCACTACAAAGTTCTCATTCACTTTAGATTCGATGGTTATTTCCGACAACACTCAATTATTAACCTTCAATTAACCTCACAAAAGTATACTTTCTACATAAAAATGTAGGAGAGTAATTTGAGTCAAATCATAGAAAATATCAAAACAGAAATTTCTAAAGTACTTGTAGGACAAGACAAAATGGTCGAAGGGCTTTTGGCAGGTTTACTTTGTCGTGGTCATATACTTCTAGAAGGTGTTCCAGGACTTGCAAAAACCACAGCGGTCAATGCTCTTGCAAAGACACTTGGTTTAGATTTTAAGCGTGTACAGTTTACCCCTGATTTACTTCCTTCTGACATTATAGGTACTGAGATCTATGATCCTTCTAACAATACATTTAAGATCAAACAAGGTCCTGTTTTTACCAACCTTTTACTTGCCGATGAAATTAACCGTGCCCCAGCCAAAGTGCAATCTGCACTACTAGAAGTGATGCAGGAGAGACAAGTCACTATAGGTGATGAAACATTCAAAATTGACCTTCCTTTCTTGGTTATGGCAACACAAAATCCTGTTGAACAAGAAGGTGCTTATGAACTCCCTGAAGCACAGCTTGACAGATTTATGATGAAAGTGGTTGTGGGTTACAACACAAAAGAAGAAGAGTTGGAGATTGCAAGACGTGCTGCAAATAACAGTTTTGGTGACATACAACAAGTAGCAAGCATTGAGGATCTCAATAAAATCAGAGAAGAAGCACTCCAGGTACATATGGATGAAGAGATAGAAGCGTATATCATAGAACTTGTAGCTGCGACACGTGATCCTAAAGCATATGGTCTTGAAGAACTTGAAGCCTATATAGAGTTTGGAGCAAGTCCTCGTGCGAGTATCGATATGTATAAGGCAGCGCGTGCGATCGCTTACTTGAAAGGGCAGGATTATGTCTCACCTATAGAGATAGCATATATCGCTAAAGAGATCCTTCGTCACCGTATCATACTCTCTTATGAAGCACAGGCGGAAGAAGTGACACAAGATGAGATTATAGAGAAGATTTTAGCAGCAGTTCCAATTCCGTAGGTATCAATTTTGAACAAAGCTGTAAAAAAAATTATTCTCAAAACCAAAAAGCAAGTCTATGGAGATATGCTGGGAAACAATGCATCACTCTTCCAGGGTGAAGGCTTTGAATTCGCAGAACTCCGTGAGTATGTCTATGGTGATGATGTTCGTAAGATAGACTGGAAGACGACAGCAAAGCTGGGAAAGCCTTTTGTAAAAATTTACAAGGAAGAGCGAGAGCTTAACGTCGTGGTGGTTTCGATGCTTGGCGGGTCTGTCTATTTTGGAACCGTCAAACAAAAGTCGGATATTATGGCAGAAGTCGTCGCTACACTTGGTTTTTCAGCTGTAAAGAATGCTGACTTGTTTTCACATATGGTTTTTGCAGATAAACTGTATGATGTCAGTAAAGCAAGTAAAAAACTCTTTTCCGTACATAAAGCAGTGGAAGATGTAGTTGAGTTTAATCCTATAGGAAAAGAGGGTGATTTCTCTGCTTTGATAGAAACATTGCATAACCGTTTGAAAAAGAAGTCTTTGCTTTTCATCGTGTCTGATTTTGTGGGAGATATAGACTTGAAGTTACTGAGTAAAAAACATGATGTGTTTGCAGTGATGGTACGTGATAAATTTGAAGAAGACCCTTCTGAACTGGGTTATCTTAGACTGATAGACATGGAGACCAAACAGAGTTTTGAGGGTGATGTGGACAGTGCTACACTCAAGAACTATAAAAAAGCACTGCATGATAATGATGAAAAACTCTACAAGCAGTTTAAAAAACAGGGTGTACGGTTTACAAAGATCTATACGCATGAAGAACCGGCACTTAAGCTGATGAAAAGAATGAGGTAACAGAGATGGATACAAATCAAACAGCAAATATCAATGAACAGCTTAGAGATATTAAACCCTTACTTGATATACCGGACAGTTCTTATTATATCTATTGGGGGTTGATCGACCTTGCTATTTTCTTAGGAGTGGCTATTGTGTTTTTTATAGCGAAGAAACTTTGGGATAACAGAAAGATCAATCTTGCAAAAGGCTATCTTGAATCCATTAAAAAGATAGACTGGAACGATACCAAAAAGTCTGCCTATGAAGCCACACACTATGCAAGACTTTTAGCTACAGATGAGAGGCGAAAAGAACTTTTTTCTCAACTAGAACCTATGCTTGAACAGTATAAATATAAAAAAGAGGTAGATGAAGTAGATCAAGATACGAAAAACAAATTTAACCTTTATGTGCAGGTGGCTGATGAGTCAGTTTAGTTTTGAGTATCCATTCCTATTAGGGGTAGTACTTCTTTTTATCATTTGCAGCATTTGGTGTAAGGAGAGAAGTCGTGCTATCTTTTTCCCTCATGTAAAAACACTGATGGCAAAAAGTGCAGGTAAGTCATCATTACTTTCCTGGTTAAAGTGGATAGGGATCACGGCTGCAGTGGTTGCTTTGGCCTCACCAGTGATCACAAAAAGTTACTCGAATACTAAAAAAGAGGGACGTGACATCGTACTTATTATCGATTCTAGTGATTCTATGCGACAGCGTGGATTTGATCCTTCTGACCTATGGAGAAATAAGTTTGATGTCGTAAAAGAGGTGGTAGGTGATTTTATAGAAAAGAGGGAGAATGACCGTATCGGTATGGTCACTTTTGCAGACGTAGCTTTTATTGCATCACCGCTTACCTTTGAAAAAAAGTTTTTAACGGACATTACAAAAATGCAATCGATGGGTATGGCAGGTAAACGAACTGCGATCAATGATGCAGTGGTTCAGAGTTATAATCTACTGAGTAAAAGCAAAGCCAAATCGAAGATAGCCATCTTATTGACAGATGGTATAGACAATATGAGTAAAGTGCCGTTTGGGGATGTTAAAAGCCTTATAGAAAAGCGTAATATTAAACTCTATGCTATCGGTGTAGGGGATGCACGTGATTATAACGGAGAGTATCTTAAGGCACTTGCAGATGCGGGAAAAGGGTTGGCATTTGGTGCAAAAGATGCAACAACACTTTCTCAAATTTATGATGAGATAGACCAACTTGAAGCAACAAAGATTGATGATAAAAAGATAGTGCAACATACTTATCTGTATATATATCCGCTTTTTTTAGCCATACTGAGTCTGTTACTGTTCATCTATTTTAGAAACAGTAAGGGGGTCTAGAGATGAGTTTTGTAAATCCACAGTTTTTTTGGGCACTTATTGTTCCTTTTGTTATTTTTGCATATCTGATCTCTACCAACAAAGAGAGACTCTCTCGTATTTTTGATGAGAAGGTACTGAAACGTTTGAGTGCTACAGATGAGAGTATGCCTTTAGTCGTACGTAACATATTGATGCTCTTGGCACTTTTCCTAATGATCGTTGCGATGGCCAGACCAGTGATAGAAAAAGGTGATAAAACGGTAGAGGTACAGGGATTGACACTGCTTACGGCTCTGGATATCTCTGGATCTATGCGAAGTACAGATGTCTACCCTAACCGTTTGACCTTTGCCAAAAAGAAGATGAGTACATTTTTTGATGCTATGCCAAGTGATGAGATAGGTGTGGTAGCATTTGCCTACAGTCCTTTTGTATTAGCCCCTTTTTCAAGTGACAAAGAGACACTTAAAATGATGGTGGAAGGTGTAGATGATTCGTATATCAATATGGGGTCTACCGACTTTTCCGCTTTGGGTGATTTGGCAAGCTCTTTACTCGAAGAGAAAAAACCTAAGATCCTGGTGCTTTTTACAGATGGTGGAGACAAAGAAGCCATAGCCGGCTTTACAGAGATACTTAAAGCAAATGAAATTGACCTTTATGTGGTACTTGTTGGAACAGAAAAAGGAGCTCCTGTGATCGATGAAAACGGAAAACCTTTTACACTTGAAGACGGTACCATAGCGATCACGCAAAGAAACGATGCATTGGGTGAAGTAGCCAAAGAAAATGATGGTGCGTACGTTGTAGCAAGTACCGGTAAAGAAGATATGGCACAACTGGTTTCTGTGATACGAAGTAAATACACAAACCAACAGCAAGGTGCAGTGACAATCAAAGAACGTGTGGAGTACTTTTATTATCCGTTAGGGACGGGGCTGTTATTTTTGCTCATTTCATTTAGTTCGATGCCTAGAAGGAGAGAAGTATGATAAAGTTGATGTTATTGATGCTGAGTACGGGTGCGTTACTTCATGCCGGACTTACTGACTTCAAAACCATAAAAGAAGCAAATCAGGCATATGAAGCCAAAGAGTATGGAAAAAGTGCAGCCTTGTTAAACAGTTTAGATACAAAGAGTCCTCAAAAACAGTATGACATAGGAAATGCACTCTATAAAGATGAAAAATATGATGAAGCCATTGAAGCCTATGAAAAAGCAGAGGGTGTAGATGAAGCCACAAGACTGCATAACATCGGTAACAGTCAGTTTCAGAAAAAAGAGTTAGATAAAGCTATTGAATCTTATGAAAAAGCCTTGAAGCTCAAAGAAGATGAAGACACTAAGTTTAACCTTGAATTAGCCAAAAAACAGAAGCAAAAAGAAGAAGAGCAAAAGAAACAAGAGCAAAAAGACCAAGAGAAACAAGACGAAAAAGAGAACGACAAAGAGAAAAATAAAGACGATAAAAAAGACCAGGATCAAAAACAAAATAAAGATCAAAAAGAGAAAGAGCAGAAACAACAAGACCAAAAGAATAAAGATCAAGACAAACAGAA
>CALDBH010000100.1 GCA_937938065.1 uncultured Sulfurovum sp.
TGTTTAGCAGTTTTGATATTATGCAATCTATGAAACTTTATGATGCAATCAATAAAAACTTTAGAGGTAATTCCGACAAAAAATTGATACTTTCATCTCGTTTTCATCCTATTGCAGGGAAATACTTAGCACATTTTGGCGCATTTTTGGATCGAAACTTCCGTGTTTATGACTATTATGTGGGTGTGTATGATGCTATTTACCATCTTGCAGCCGGTCTTAAAAGAAATCATATTGAACTCTATAAAAGCAAGTCTCAAGTGGTACTTATGAATGAGTTGAAAACGTTTTTGGGGGTAGATAAAAACCCTGAAGCCCTGGCAGCATATAATCTGTTTTTAAATACGGAGTTTTATCATTTAAAACCAAAAACAACCGATCGCTTTTCTGCGATCGATAATGCATTTAATCTGAAAAAACCTGAAGCAACACGTTATGATAATGCAGAATTTAAGACTTTCCTCTCAAAACTGGATATGAAATACCTGAAGAAACAGGAAAACTCTTTTATCGTTTATGCACAGTCAGATATTGATAACTGGTATAAAAAACCTTCAAGAGAGATTATTAAGCGTGTAACCACACTTGAAAATGATCGGGATAAAGCCGGTCTGCCAAGATCATATGGTACTGCGACCAGTGTAGCTGCTTGGGCGAGTAGTGACTTGCTCAAAGAGAAAAGAGGTTTTGAGTTTGTGCCGTTAGATGTACCACAAGATGAAGGGAATGAGGGGATTCGGACAGCACTGAGATTTCTCCCAGGGGATATTGCTTCGGATATAAAGAATGGAGGGCTTTCTTTTGGATATTTTGCCCGTTATTATAATGATATGGATATCATTAATGGTTTTGAGGGAAAACTCTCCTATGTAGTGAATGATGAGATATCTGATTTTGTGCGTCTGGACGTAGATGCATTTAAAGCATACAGTGATGTCTTAAACTTCGGTTTAGGCGTAAGTGTATTTGGAGATATGAAAGGATCTTTTTATAAAGAAGATACAGCTTATGGAGTCAATACCTATGTGGATGTTTTGGATATATTTAGATTGACGTATGTCTATAGAGATGGGGATATACCTGATAAGAATTTTCTTTACTTTGGTATTCAAAATATCCCTAGTCTTATTTATTGGTTAAAGCGATAAATATTTGTAAAGTAAAAATTATTTATATATTAAATATATTTATGTTATGATATAAGTATCTGAATAGAAAAGGAGAAAGATTATAAAATGTTAAATATTAAAAATATATTGGTTGCTGGAGCGACTATGGCATTGATGTCAGGATGTGCGCAGATGGGACCGGAAGCAAAAAAAGGTGCTGTAGTAGGTGGTGTCGGTGCAGCAGGTGTGACTGCTTTAGTAGGAGGATCTGCTAGTTCAGTTGCTACCGCTGCTGCTATAGGTGCTGTAGCTGGTGGAGTTTATGGAGATAGTAAAGATAAAAAGTAACGTTTGACGAAAAGTCTATTATGATAAAAATATCTAAATAAAGGAGTAAGATTATGAAAACATTAAACATTAAAAACTTGTTGGTAGCGGGTGCAATGGTATCATTGCTGGCTGGATGTGCACAGATGTCACAAAGTGAAAAAAAAGGTGCTACTATAGGCGCTGTAGGTGGGGCTGGTGTTGCTGCTTTAGCTGGTGGTAGTACAGCACAAGTAGTCGGAGGAGCCGCAGTTGGTGCTGTAGCTGGCGGGCTTATCGCCGGAGATAAAAAATAAGATTTAACTGTCTTACTCTACCTTTTTGTGTGTGGAGTAAGATAATATACACACTTCGTAATACATACCATTTTTACCTCATTAAATACCCTAACATAAACAAAAATCCTACAAATAAAGCTACTTGAATAAAATTGATCATTATAGTTCAGCTACTTCTTTATGTATTTAAGTATATAACGCTATACTTACCGTTATATATTTTAGTATATAAGGGACAGGATGGAACTCACCTCAAAGCTTACTTTGGAAATGTTAGGGAAACCTTTTTTACTTGAAAAGCGTATAGAACTGCTTCATGCCATTCAAGAACATGGTTCTATCTCAAAAGCTGCGAAGGCTGTTCCAATGAGCTACAAAAGTGCCTGGGAAGCAGTTGACACGATGAATTCTCTTTCTCCTGAACCTATTGTTAGCAGAGAGACAGGCGGAAAAGATGGTGGAGGTACGACCATTACAGCATATGGTCAACAACTTTTAGCAAACTATGCCGTACTTAAAGAAGAACACAACCATTTTTTAGCAAGATTGTCAGAGTTGACAGATATAGAGAGTGGTTCATTTAAGACCATTGGGCGACTTTCTATGCAAATTTCTGCACGAAATCAGATACAAGCAGAGGTAGTCACAGTAGAATCTCAAAATGTCAATGCAAAAATACATTTGAAACTAAAAAGTGGACAAGAGCTTGTTTCTGTTATTACCAAAGAGGCAGTAGAAAATTTGCATATAGAAGAGAAACAAACGGTTGTTGCGATATTTAAATCCAGTGCGGTGGTGTTGTCTGATATGAGAGATGAAAAGAGTAAAGAGAACAGAGTTGAAGGCATCGTGACTAAAATAGAAGAAGATGTCGAAAATGCGAAAGTGCAGGTGGACATAGGTAATCATGTCATTATTGTATCTGTGATGCCTGTAGATGTTTTAGAAGAGATGGAACTCAATGAGGGAAGTTCCGTCATGGCTATGATCAAAGCCAACGATATTATGTTAGGGAAGTAAAGAGTGAGACAAGTAAAATTAGTATGGATTTTGATAGCTTTTATAAGTGCTGTATATGGGGCAGAAGATGCTCAAAAACATAGTTTAAAATGTAATATGCTCCATCTCTATGATGAAGTACCAGGTGAAGCAGACAATATATCTGATATGTTTTCACAAGGAATATTTTATAAACGTTTACGTTTTAATAGCTTTGGTTTTAGATGGGCTGAGGAAGTAGAGACTGATGACGGTATTAAGATAAGGGAAAATCATGCCATCGCAGCTATAGGTGGAAGTTTGATCTATAGAAGTGCTTATCTGAATGGTTTTGGAGTGGGTGCAGGATTTTATGCTACCAGTGCCGCAGGAACACTGGATGATTCAGAAGCATATTTGTATAAAGCGGGTAAAGGTGTCATAAGTCGATATGATTTTAGAACAGATGGTACATCGGGTATAGCCTCTTTTGCACAAGCGTATTTAGAATATAAAAATGAAAACGTATCTGTTAAAGCAGGACGACAGATATTTGAGAGTTTTTTGACCAAAAGCAATGATACAAAAATGATACCCAATACCTTTGAAGGTATTACCCTACATAGTGGAAACATACTTAGTACATCACTCAAAATGGCATACTTGAGAAGGCAGAAGTTAAGAGACCACTCTGATTTTCATCATGTCTTGGCAGCAGGTGATGATAACAATGATCCTTATGCAATATATAGTGAGAATGATGATTCTGCAATGCACTTTGGCTTACAATTATCTGAATTAGAAGCTAGAGGCATAGATGATAGACTCATCATTGCAGAGGTGAAAAATGTGAGTATTGAAAACCTGACATTGAGTATGAATTACACTGCTGTACCTGACTTAGTCTCATCAGCGATGATCCAGGCTGACTATAGGTTTTATCTTGGTGGCTGGTCTATCATACCGGGGTTAAGGTATATGCAACAGTTTGATGATGGTGCAGGAGAGATAGGCGGTGCAAACCTCAAAACAAAAACAGAAGGTTATGATGACCCAGATAGTTTGGATACAGAACTTTACGCTGCAAGAATTGATATAGTAGAAGATGCACTTAAATTAAGATTTGGATATACAAAAGTGGCAGATGAAGGTGATATTGTAGCACCTTGGAGAGGTTTCCCGACTGCAGGTTTTACCCGTGCTATGGCACAGTATAACTGGTATGCCAACACTGAAAGTTATATGGTACAGCTTGACTATCAATTCGGGATATTTACTGAGTTTAAGATCATATCACGCTTTGTTATACAGGATTTTGATGATGAAAAGATAGGTGTACAGGCAGATTCGAAAGTTTTTACAGTTGATCTATTTAAGGGACTTGGAGAGAGTCCTATCTATCTTAAGACAAGATTTGCGCATGTTGTAGGAGATGATAATACTATGGTTGGTGATATACGTAAAGCGGACCCTTCTTATAATGAACTGCGCATTGAAGTTAATTACCTCTTTTAAAGGATAATGCTTATGAAAAGAATTGTACTAAGCATTTTACTGGGTTTTGGAACTTTAAGTGCAGGTGAGATAACCATAGCTGTAGCGGCTAATGTAAGTTATGCCATTGAAGCGTTGAAAAAAGAGTTTAATCTACTATATCCAGAGACGAAAGTACAAGTTATCCTTGGTAGTTCTGGAAAACTTACGGCACAGATCAAACATGGTGCACCTTATGGCCTTTTTATGTCGGCCGATATGAAATATCCTGAAGCACTCTACAATGATAAAATAGCGGTAACAAAACCTGTGGTCTATGCACAGGGGGCACTGGCATTCTTGTCTGTAAAAGAGAAGCACTATGATGCAAATATGACGGTGTTAAAATCTGAAGATATTAAAAAGATAGCCATTGCAAATCCTCAAACTGCACCTTATGGCGTCGCTGCGGTAGAAGCTTTGAAAAATGTAGGAATATATGAAGAACTGAAAGAGAAGTTTGTATATGGTGAGTCTGTTTCTCAGACAGTGACCTATGCAACGAGTGCAGCAGACATAGGGATCATCGCAAAGTCGTCACTTTTTAGTCCTCAGATGGCACACTTTAAAGAGGGGATCAACTGGAGTGATGTCAATGAAACATGCTACACGCCTATAGACCAAGGAATGGTGATACTGAAAAAAGGTGAAGGTAACGCTGAAGTGAAGGCTTTTTATGACTTTATGTTGAGTCTAAAAGCCAAAGAAGTATTGAAAAACTTCGGATATAAGGTAGAGTAGATGTTGGAAATATTTGACCTCTCATCTTTAGATTTTGCACCGTTTATACTTTCGTTTAAACTGGCAGGTATCACAACATTGATCCTGTTTGTACTTGCATTGCCTTTGGCGTGGTTTCTCTCTCAAACTAACTCAAAAACAAAACCAATTTTAGAAGCTATCACGGCACTTCCCATCGTACTGCCTCCCTCTGTTTTGGGTTTTTATATCTTAGTGGTACTCTCTCCAAATTCTGCTATAGGTGCTTTTTTTGAAGATCTTTTTGGTGTGAAGTTGGTCTTTTCTTTTAGTGGTTTGGTTGTGGCAAGTTGTTTCTACTCACTTCCTTTTATGGTACAACCTTTGCAAAGCGGGTTTGAGTCTTTGAACAAACATATGTTAGAGGCATCATACCTTGCAGGGAAGAGTAAACTTCAAACGGTTCTCAAGATAGCATTGCCAAATATTAAACCTTCGCTTATCACGGCACTGATCATTACTTTTGCACATACTGTCGGTGAGTTCGGTGTAGTGCTCATGGTAGGGGGAAGCATCCCTGGTGAGACGAAAGTGGCTTCGGTGGCTATCTATGAGATGGTTGAGGTGATGGAGTATGGTACAGCACATATCTACAGTGCTTTAATGGTCTTGATGAGTTTTATCGTACTTTTGTCTGTGTATATTTTTAACCACAGTCAGCGAAAAATAGGTGTACATTAATGATACAGATAGAGATACATAAAAGACTGCATGGTAGTCATGGTGACATGAACCTGGATGTCAACCTAGAGATACAAAAGGGTGAGTTTGTTGCACTGATGGGTGAAAGCGGTTCTGGTAAAACAACTCTGCTTAGAATCTTAGCCGGCTTGGAAAAAGCAGCAGGGAACATAAATGTAGAAGATGTACTTTGGTTAGGTAATCAAAAAATGCTCCCTCCGCAACAAAGAGAGATAGGGTTTATATTTCAGGATTATGCACTGTTTGACAACATGAATGTTGAAGAAAATTTACTCTATGTCAATGATGATAAGGCTCTGGCCCAAAGACTTCTTGAGATGACTGAACTTAGCAGATTGTCACACCGTAATGTAAAAGGTCTCAGCGGTGGTCAAAAACAAAGAGTGAGTCTTTGTCGTGCCATGATGAAAAAGCCTAAGCTTTTACTGATGGATGAACCTCTCTCTGCCCTTGATCCTCTCATGCGTTCCAAACTACAAGATGAGATTCTGAAACTGCACAAAACATTTGGTACAACAACCATTATGGTAAGCCATGATGCCGATGTCTCTTATCATCTTTCTGATCGTATATTGGTTCTTGATCATGGAAAGATCATTGCTGATGGGACTCCTAAAGAGGTACTTGTACAAACTTCTACAGTGACTTATACACTTTCAGTATGAGGAGTTTATCGGGTAGGCTTTCTTAAGTGTACCTCTACTCTCCAGGTATTTCAATTATCTACTCAGCTTCCCGGATGATTCTATCGTCGAAATACGTTTGAAAGAGATGATTCAATGCCTCTAAATCTATAGGTTTTGAAAGGTAGCTATCCATACCTGCACCCATATATTTTTCTCTATCTCCAGAAAGTGCATTTGCGGTTAATGCAACTATCGGTATATGTGTTTTATGGTTTTTTCTCTCATAGCTGATAATCTGTCCTGTCGCTTCCATACCACCCATGACAGGCATTTCGATATCCATAAATATCATGTCATACTCATTTCTCATACGGTGTTCAAGAGCCTCTTTTCCATTATTTGCAATACTTACCTCTATACCGAGTCGATTAAGTACATTGAGTATAAGCTTTTGGTTAATGAGATTATCTTCTGCAACTAAGACATGTATATTTTCAAAGGTGATATTCTTTTTAGTCTCTGAAATATCCTCTTTATCATTTAGCATTCTAAGTGTTTTTGTAAAGTTTACGGGTTTGTAAAGAATCCTATCTATATGCGATTTGTATCGCTTTAAATTTCTTTTTTGATCTCCTGTTGACATCACCACTATCTTTGTATCAAGATCTAAGAACGGTTTAAGTTCATCATCTCTATTACGGAACTTATGGTCAATAAAAAGAATATCAGGAAGTTGTGAAGTGCCTTTTAACGCTAATAATGATTCATCTGTATAACGCTTTATTTTTGCTCCGGTGTAAGCGATATATGTTTCAAGGTTATTGTTAATATAATACTCTGTATCTATATGTGAATTGAGAATACCAACTGAGTATGAACTCATATCACTCACTTTTCTTTTTGTAGCAGTTTTAGGTTTCTTAAGTGCCAAATTAAAGTAGAAAGTAGACCCTTCATCTTTGATACTTTTAATGCTCAGTTTCCCTCCCATTTGATCTATAAATCTACCTGATATGGATAGTCCCAGACCTGTACCACCATACTTTCTACTGGTACTTACATCTGCTTGTGAAAAGGCCTCAAATATTTTTCCTTGTTGCTCTTGGGTGAGACCGATACCTGTATCAGAAACTTCAAAGTGGATGTTTACTTTATCATCATTCTCAAGGAGCTTCTTAATAGATACACTCACCTCGCCGTTCTTAGAGGTAAATTTAATGGCATTGCTCACAAGGTTCACAATAACTTGAGAAATTTTCGTAGGATCACCTATTAGTAATGTAGGTAGTGTTGGATCTAAAAAGATATTGAAGTCAATATTCTCTTCTGCAGCCTTTGCAGCATATGATTCAACAGCGGATTCAAAGCTATCTACCGGATCAAACTCTATAGCTTCCAGTTCTATCTTCTGTGCTTTAATTTTAGAGAGATCAAGGATATCATTTACAATAGTCAAAAGATTTTCGGAACTCTTCTCTATCACTGCAATAAATTCGGCCCGTTCCTCTGGTTCATCAGTCTCTTTAAGTAATTGTGTAAACCCAAGGATACCATTGAGAGGTGTACGTATCTCATGGGACATACTGGCAAGAAAGAGGTCTTTTGTCTGATTTCCATCTTTAATGGTTTTGAGCAAAAACCTATAGATATGGTCGACTTTCCCATTACGGATTAATCTTTGAAGCTCACTTTGTTGATTTTCATTCAATACCAATTGTATATCCCTTAAGGTCTCTTGGGAAATATGTGTATCATTCTGTATCTTATTATATAAACTAAAAAGTTTAAGCAGTCCAAACAATAATATAAGTGTTGCCACTCCATACAATGCTAGGATCTTTCTATGTTGTGCTATTGTTTCTTTATCTATTTTTTGGATTTGTGTACGCAGTAGTGATTGTACTTCGTTAAAGTAGTTCATCTTCATGTCTATCTGGTTTAACCAACCGATAAGAGAGACAGAGTATTTACCTGATCTTGCTTCATATAAGATCATATCCCGTTCTTCACCCATTATGCTCTTAAACGCCTCTACCGAGAGTAGTTGGCTAAGTTTCAAAGCTATTGTACTGTCTGCCACTGTATAAAACTGGGGTAAATTATCTTTACGTATAAGCTGATCCCAAAGTTCTCTCTCTTCATAGTTCATTTTTCTTGATCCAAGTAAGATGGAAGAGATCAGTATATTCTCCTGTACAGTGTTCTCTTTAAGTGCAGTATACTTTTGATACATCATTAGATAGCTTTTCTTCATCTCGGACTTTTCAGCAGCAGAAATTTTTTGCTGTATTTCCAACAATGGGCTAAAGACCTTATCATGATAGGCATGCAAAAAAATGTCTCTATAGTTATCATGTAAATCATCTACATTTCTTCTAACGAGTTCTAGTGCTTCAGTAGTGTGTTGAATCAATTTACTATAGAGAGTAAATTGATTGTGCTGTTTGATAAATGTACCTAATTTCAATAGATCATGATCCGTGCTGTTTCTTGATTCTTTCAGTTTACTAAAATCATCTTTTTTGTGTGTGACTAAGTACGTAGCACTCTGCATTCTTTCATTTATGATTTTTTCCAAAACAGACTCAATATGTTCTACAAACAAAGGGACTTTTGTACTGTTTTGTACAGTGATATATTTCTGATAGGAGAGATATGTGTAGTAAGATATAGTTCCTAATATCCCCATCACTAAAATGAGGAGTAGACTAAGTATCATTTTATTTTTTAGTATCTTTATGGTAACCCCTTTATTTTTTAAAATAATTTAAAGTAAGAAAATGAAATAGAATAAGTTGAACAGTCTTTTATAAAGGAGAAGTATACTCCATTGTGTAGTCTGGCGATCTTTAATCCATAAAGACCCATGACTTTCTGTCCTTGCTTCACAACAAGTTTAGCTTTT
>CALDBH010000101.1 GCA_937938065.1 uncultured Sulfurovum sp.
GTGAAAAAACACATTTTTTGTTTTGGTGGATAAATTCCACAGGATCTTCAACTGTGACAATGTGCTTTTGTTCATGAAGGTTTATCTCATTGAGCATTGCGGCCAGTGTTGTTGATTTACCAGAACCTGTTGGTCCCGTTACCAAAATTAGTCCCTTTTCTCTCTTTATAAGACTTTTATAGACTTCAGGAGCACCCAGGTCATCAAGTGAAGGTACATCAATAGGAATGATCCTGAAGGCTGCAGCAGCATCACCCAATGTACGATAGTAGTTCGCTCTGAATCGTCCTATGCCAGGAAGTAAAAGTGCGAAGTCAAGTTCATCATGCTCTTCAAAGTGTTGTTTTTGCTTTTCTGTGATAAGCGAATAACACATCTCCTCAATATCATCCCCTGTGAGTACAGGAAGATTTACGGGTTTAAGTACACCGTCAAGTCTTATTTGTGGTTCAGAACGACTTACGAGGTGGAGGTCTGAAGCGCCATGTGTAACAACACTTTGAAGCAGTTTTTTGATATCAAAAGCAGCCATTATTATCCTTTTTTAATGTATAGTTTCTAGATATTGAGACTCATTATACCCAACTATCACCTTGTTATCAAGTTCAATAATCGGTCGTTTAATAAGCATATTCTCTTTTGCAAGCCATAGTTGTTTATCTTCGTCAGAAAGAGCAAGTTCTTTCAGTTTTAAAGTTCGGTAGGTCGTGCCTCTGGTATTGAAGAGTGTTTGTATATCGGTATGTTTTAACCATGAAGCTATGGTATTTTGATCTACGGGGCTTTCACGAAAATCTATAAATTCGTAAGCTATCTCATGGGATTTAAGATATTTTATTGCTTTTCTGACACTGTCACAGTTTTTAATACCATAAATTTTTAACATAAATGTAATTTACTCGATGATCGCTGGTACGATAAAGAAATCATCTTTACCTTGTGGAGCATGAGACAAGATATCTTTTGCAATGTTATTTGCTTCTCTAGGAGTATCTTCTCTTAAAGGCGTACCACCATCAAGTGTTGAAAATGAAGGGTCCAAGGCATCTGTGTCAAGTTCATTAAGATTATCTACGTAATTGAGGATACCTGAAAGTTGCTCTATGACCTCTTCTTTTTTTGAGTCATCGATCTTTAAGTGTGAGAGTTTTTCAAGTTTCGCTAAAACGGTGTTATCTATTTGCATACTGTGCCTTATTTTATGATGGTCATTTTATGATTTCTCTTATTATATATTAATTTAGTTTAAGATATAACTACAACATAACATGACATTCAAGGATACAAAGTATGCAACAATTAGATATGAATTCAGAAGAATTTAAAACAGAGTTGGAAAAAACACAGAAGTTCACAGACAAAGTATGTGAAAGTAAAGGTTGGGTCTATAACAGTAATGAAGATGTCAATGAAGGCGTGATCATGGGACTTGCACGTCATAAATTACTTTTTGGTAAAAGATTTTGTCCTTGTTTTATGGTTGAACCAGATGAGTCAAAACCAGGTAAATTTAAAAGTACAGATGACAGAATCTGTCCATGTAAGCCTGCGATAGAAAAAGAGATTCCTGAAAATGGTGTGTGTCATTGCCAGATTTTTTGTACACCTGAGTACAGATCAGAACATAGTTAAGTAAAAAGTATTTTTAAATTAACAGCAAGTTATAATAATGATTGACTATAATACGCGATTATTTTAATGTCAGGAGACAATAACATGCAAACATTACTTGAAAAAAGTGACATCAATTCAGAAGAGCTTCATGCTTTATTACAAGCAAGAGAGGAAGGAAAAGTAGATTTCCTTTTGGTTGATGTAAGAGAAGATATGGAGTTTAATATGGGTCATATTAAAGGTGCCGATATGCTTAAACCTACTTCTTCTTTCCAGCAGTGGGCACAAGAACTCTTTAATGAAACCAAAGATAAAGCCGTTGTCTTTACTTGCCGTACAGGTAGCAGAAGCGGACAGGTACAAAATGTATTTAGACAAAATGGACATACCCGTGTACTTAATCACTTCGGTGGTATCGTTACTTATCGTGGCGATATAGAAAAATAGTATGTTGAAAATCCTTTATCTTCACGGTTTTGCTTCTTGTGGAGAGGGAAATAAATCTTTACTCCTTAAATCTTATTTTGGTGTAGACAATGTGATTGCACCGGATCTTCCTCCCTCACCTATAGATGCTATAGATACGATTGAAGAGATTTTAGGATCTTCAAAAGTTGATATCCTCATAGGTTCGTCGTTAGGCGGGTATTATGCGACAATTCTCGCTGAAAAATACCGTATGAAAGCAATACTTCTTAACCCATCAACCCAACCATGGGAAACATTGGCTGCATATACAGGGTGGCAAAAACGTTTTTGTGATGAAGAAGTATTTGAATTTAAGTCTGTCTATTTAGAACAACTTAAAATGTTACAAACAGCTCCAGATAAAGGTAGATATTTACTTCTTTTGCAAAGTGGGGATGAAGTGTTAGATTATACTAAAGCACAATCTCTCTATAATAAACACAAAATTATCGTTGAGTATGGTGGAAATCACCGTTTTGAAAATCTGGATGAGTATCTCTCGATGATAGAAAAATTTATAAATAAATGAGTCTGAATGAATGTAGTTGACCTATTGCTCAAACTGTTGAGTTTTGAATCTTTGACACCGGATGATGCAGGATCGTTAAAGTTCATAGAAGAGTACCTTGATGATTATGAAGCAATGTATGTAAACAAAGAGGGTGTTAAAAACCTCATGTTAAGTAAAAAGTTTTCAGATGGACCGCATCTTTGTTTTGCCGGTCATGTAGATGTAGTTCCAGCAGGAGATGGTTGGGACACAAATCCTTTTGTCCCAGTGATCAAAGAGGGCAATATTTATGCCCGCGGTACACAAGATATGAAAAGCGGTGTGGCAGCTTTTGTACAAACGTGTAAAGAGGTTGAACATTTTGAGGGTACACTCTCCGTACTGCTTACCTCCGATGAAGAAGGTGATGCCAAGTATGGTACGATTGTGATGCTTGAACACCTCAAAGAGATAGACTTTTTACCGGATTACTGCATCGTTGCAGAGCCAACGTGTGAGACGACTTTTGGTGATGCCATTAAGATAGGAAGACGAGGTTCCATTAACGGATATTTAACGTTAAATGGAAAGCAGGGACATGCGGCCTACCCTGAAAAAGCGATTAATCCGGTACATCAAATAGCCACTGTTTTGGACAAAATTGCAGGAGTGAATCTTGACAATGGTGATGATGATTTTGCTCCTAGTCAAATGGTGATTACGGATATCCGTGCAGGTATGGAAGTAACAAATGTTACACCGGGTGTATTAAAAATGATGTTTAATGTACGTAACTCCACTAAAACTACACAAGAAGAGGTTAAACTCCACATAGCCAAATATTTTGACGGTTTAGATTATAGTTTGGAACTGACACAAGGCTCATACCCTTTTGTCACCAAAAGAGATTCAAAGATAGT
>CALDBH010000102.1 GCA_937938065.1 uncultured Sulfurovum sp.
TGAATGATGGAAATACCGATGGCGTCTTTCGTGTCAAAACCAAGTACCAAAAGTATAGGTACAAGAATCATACCGCCTCCGATACCAAAAAATCCTGACATCGTACCGATAAAGATACCAACCAGTATAAGTTCTACAAACATTTCCACTACTCCAAAAATTAAGTTGGAATTATAACATTTTTCTTAATGTTTACACTAATTTAGCTATACTCATAGTATATAAAACTAAAATCATGAAAATTAATGTAGGAAGTATAGGGAATGGCATTTATTAGACAAAACTTTAAAAAAATATTTTCATATTGGTTAATGATACTGAGTGTTATTCTACTCTCTTCAATGATTTATACTATAACACATCTTCTCGAAACAGGTAAAGAGGCAAAACTTTTAAAAGTAGATTATGAAGAATTGCACAGCCTGCAGTATGGTCTTCTCAACTCTAACGTATGGACAGGCAAAATCTCAGCTGTCTTTAATCAAAAAATTGATGAATTTGATTTTACTTCAACAAGTCGTGAAGAGATCAAAAAATATGTGGAAACCGTTATAGATACACTGATTGTTGAAGCAGACAAAACAGTACGAAAGAAAAACGAAAGTAAAAGAGGTTTTTTTAAGAGCCTCTATGGTGATACCAAACAAATGATCACCGATGAGCTTGTAGATATTAGAAACTTAAGAAAAAAAGTACCTCAATATACAGATGCTGTGATGAATGAACTGGAAAAACCTGCAAATCAAAAGATCCTCAAAGCGGTCATGAAAGACAAACTGCATCAATTCATGAAAACTAATCTTGAACCCGTTGATATGAGTGGATACGATCATATACTCGATTTCTATCAATGTAATGAATTTGAAACATGCAGTACTCTTTTAGATACACAACTTAAACAAAAAACAGAAGAGATGAACTTTTATACCATAGCTATCTTATCTATGGCTGTTATCCTGATCATACTTATCATACTTCAAGGAACCATACTAAAGTCTATTTCACTGTTCTTACTTTCAGCCACAAGTGTTGCCTTATTAATCCCTGGTCTTTTTCTACCTATGCTCGATATTGAAGCCAAAATAAATAAACTCTACTTCATAATACTGGAAAAACCCCTTACTTTTACAGATCAAATCATTTTTTTTAAAAGCAAAAGTATCTCTGACCTGGTCCAGTTATTATTGGAGTCTGATGAGATCAAGATGATATTTGTGGGTGTACTGTTGGTTATGTTCAGTATCATTTTCCCGACTTTAAAACTGATCTCTACCTATCTATACTTTTATAGCAGAAGTTTTATAGGGAACAATGCCATTGTACGCTTCTTCGCGTTGCGCTCTACAAAATGGTCTATGGCGGATGTTATGGTTGTTTCCATCTTTATGGCATATTTAGGGCTTGACAGCATGATAGAAAATGAGTTAAAAAAACTAGTAGAACAAAGTGCACCTGTCAATGTTATCACCTCTAACGGTACCGAACTACAGGTAGGATTTTTCCTCTTTGTAGGCTTTGTATTTAGCAGTTTTGTACTCTCTATACTTGTAGAAAAATCCCGTAAAGATACTTAGGTTTCAAACATACATAAACTGAGACAAAAAGAGTATGGTTACCACAAAAGCAAAGGGTAACACATGGCTCTTAAATACCATAGGTTGAATACCCAGATAGACTTGTGCAAACCCCCTTATCCCCAGCCATATCCCCAAGAAAGCCTTAATTGAGAGCATCACTTGAAAGCTACTCATCCCCGCTTCACCTATCGGACCAAATACCTGGGTGATAAGATAAAGTCCTGTAATTACTGCTACGAGTAGACTGGGTGGCACTACTTTACGTACATATTTCATAAATGATTCTCTGATCTGTTTATGCTCTTGCACATCATATGATTTTTTAATGTGGACTAAAAAGAGATTGTCAACGATGAGAAATCCTCCGTAGATGAATGCTGCAAAAAGGTGGATGGTTTTAATGAGAACAAAAGTCATGAGACAATCCTGATTTTTGAGAGATTATACTCTAATGAATCTCTAAGAGATTTGATGTGCATCAAACTTCATGCAAAAGAGGCTGAGAGAAAAATGCTTCTATCACTGCTCTCATTTCTTTTGGATCTTCTATTCGATTCACATCATTTCTAAATACAGAAGCCCCTTGATATCCGGCTTTAGAGTATGAATGAAGGTTTTTTCTAAAGACGATCGCTCCATACTTGTCATAATGTTTTATCATTTGATCAAAATGTTCTAAAACAACTTCTTTTATGAGTTCGGAGGTTGGTTCTTCCATGCCCTCTTTGATTTGTTTAAATATCCATGGCTTACCTACCGCTGCACGTCCTATCATCAGACCGTCTGCACCTGTATGTTCGAGTACCCATTTTGCTTTTGCAGGAGAGTCTATATCACCATTTGCAATGACTGGTATCGATACGGCTTGTTTTACCTCTGCTATCGCATTATAATCTACAGGCGCTTTGTATCTGCCTGCTCTTGTTCTTCCATGTACAGCGATGTAGTCTGCTCCAGACTCTTGGCATATATGTGCTATCTCTTCATGGTTTTTTTCATTAAAGCCTAAACGAAACTTCACTGAAGTATATTCTTTGTTGGAGTATTTTTTGATCGTTTCTATCACCTTAGCCATTTGCGGCAGATCAGTAAGCAAAGATGACCCCTGAAGATTGTTCACTACCTTTGGAGCAGGACAGCCACAATTTAAATCTATAGCAGTAATACCATCTCTTTCATTGATAATTTCCACTGCACGCTTAATGACATCTAGATCAGAACCCGCTATTTGGATAGCGTATGGGTCTTCTATAGGACTTTTCTCCAGCATACGATAGGTCTTCTTAGAGTTATGGACCAATGCATTAGAGCTTATCATCTCTGAAATGGTTAGGTCAACACCAAATTTCTTAACAACGGAACGAAAAGGGAGATCTGTAAAGCCCGCAAGAGGGGCTAATGCATAAAGAGTCTTACTAAAGTCTAGTTTCATTACAAACGGAGTCTATATCAATAATTTCTTCTAATTTATATTTGGTGTTTTCCTGTTTTAAATGATAAAATGCTCTAAACTTGATAAATTCATTTTCTTCTTGTTCATTCAAATAGATTGCAACTTGTTCCAATAACTCATATTCAAATAGAAGATAAAGATAGGCATTCTGTGCCTTAGGGTTTTCAATTTGATAGCTTCTGAAAAGTGTCAAGTTTTCTTCCGGATTAAAATATTTTTTAGTCACTGAAACAATTTTAATAAAGTCTTGGCAGCTAAGATCAAGTGCTTTTACAAAATCTGTAAGTATCTCAGGAGTAAGCTCTAGGTTATCTTCTTCAGTAACTCTTTCAAGCATAGTAAAAAAGCTTTTAATATCAAAAACTTTCGCATATTTTTGGGCTTTTGCAAAATTCTCTTTACGAGCAAAGGTTTCAAGTGCTTCTGCCTTTACGATCTCAGTGAATTCTGAAGTAGACTTCAACACATCTGCAACGAATTTATCATCAGATTCTAGACGGTTCAGTCTGTTCTGTGTCAAAATTGGGTTACCTACATTAAAGACTTTAGTCATTTTTTCTTCTTTAAGGTCAATATAATCACCATTTTTTATTTTCTGTATGATGTTAACAACACGTGTAAGTCTTGGCGTTAATCCTTCCATATTGTCAGTAATATTGAGAGATGCTTTTCCTAAAAGTGATGCAGAGTTTCCTACTGCATCTATCCCATACTTTTGTTCTTTTGGTTCATTAACCAATGACCAATAGAGTGCATCTTCTAAAGTATTTGCGTCTTTTTGCCATTTTTTAAGTATGAAATAATTTTTTAAACCATAAAAAAACATATGCACCAATGTGAAGATGAGCAAAAGTAGCATAGGTAGAACGATCCATACAGCTACTGGAAAACTAAAATTAATCCCCATCAACTCTATCGTATAGTGGTCTGGGTTAACAGTATAGGTAAATGCAGCAATAATTACCATCAGTGCAAAAGTAGCAAAAATATACAGAGCAAGTCTCATTTTATCCCCTTATTGTGTTAGCAACCCAAATAGAGTAAAGCTTCATATCTCTACGTAAACACTCAATTCCCTTCATCAGAGAATTCGCGTATTCTGTTGCTTTAAAATAGAAAATCTATTTGGCTTCTTTTTCAGTGATCTCTCGACATGTGATACAAAAACGTGCAAAGTTCTTCACTTCTAGACGTCGTCTGCCTATAGGCTCTTCACACATTTCACATATACCGAAAGTTCCTATTTTTATTTTATCTAAAGCAAGTTCAATTTCGTTTAATTCTTTACGCTGTTGTACCAAAATTGCACTATCTATAATAGTTTCTGCAGATGCAGCGGCATAATCACCTTCATCATTCAATTCAAGTTCTCTCATCCCTTCTAATTCAAGGGTAGTACCTCTAAGGTTTTTTTCTATCTGTACTCTTCTGTCTAATAGTTTATTTTGATACTCATTTAACTCTGTTTCTGTTAACATTTAAGGTTTTCCTATTTATGATATGGATGATTATTGTTAATGGTCAGACCTCTAAATATCTGTTCCATTAAAACAACTTTCACAAGTTTATGTGAAAGCGTTATTCTACCAAATGATATTGTATTATTACATTTAGCCAAAAAATCCCTCTCAAAGCCGTATGCACCGCCAATAAAGAGATTAACCTGAACGCTATCCTTAAGCAAATTTGCAAATTCATGACTATCTACTTCTTTTGAAGAAGGATCTAACGCTATATTTATACCAGAATCCAAATATTTTTCTAATGCTTTTGTGTATGATTTTTGAGCAACCTCAGGCGAAATGTCCTGTGCTTTGGCTATTTCTTTATCGAAAACTTCGATAACTTCGACTTTTGCAAAAGGTTTTGATATCTTCTTATAATGTTC
>CALDBH010000103.1 GCA_937938065.1 uncultured Sulfurovum sp.
CTTCAAAAACAGATCAGAACAGGCTATTTCAGTCTACCAAATGCACTCATTGTAGCAGGAGTAAAATAGATGAAAAAAATAATATTAATCATGACAGCAGCACTATTTGCTACTTCAGTCAATGCAAGCGAACTTAGTGAAGCATATAAAAAAGAGTATACATTTTTAAAAGCACAAAAGAGTGAACTACAGAGTAGATTGATCAAAGAAGATAAGCAGCAAAAAGAAGATATTGCAGTAGCTGGTGAAAAACTTAATGGATTACAGGAGACATTGATCAAGGTCTCTGATGCGCTTCAAATGTCACAAGAGAAGCTTGAAAAGCTCAATAAAAAGGCAAATGAAGTATCTGAAAATGGTGATATGACTTCAGTTGTTACTATGCAAGCCATTTCTGCACTTGGTGAGTATGGTATCGCGTTAGATGAGAGTAACAAAACAAGTAACATTCAGAAGCTGACAAATGCATTTGCCCAGTCAGAAAAATTATATGCTACGTTGTCTTCTGTGAGAAACGAGAAGGGTAGATTTTATCTTCCGAATGGAAAACCTGTAGATGCAGATATTGTTAAAGTAGGTAATGTTGCTGCATTTGGTATAGCCAAAGAAGCTGCCGGAGCATTAGCACCAGCGGGAGACAGTAAGTATAAACTATGGAATTCTGCAGATGCTTCAGATGATGCAAAAGCACTTTTTTCAGGAGAGAGACTTGAGAGTATCGATATTTTTGTCTATGAGAACCTGGATAAAGAAGTAGAGTTCAAAAAAGAGAAAACAATGGGTGATACGGTAAGAGCCGGTGGTATGATAGGATATATCATTTTAGCTCTTGGAGCGTTTGGTTTACTTCTTATTGCACTTAGAATTGTTTTACTTTCTAAATCTGGTTCTAGAGTAGAGAACCTTACAAAAACGGTAGTAGAAAAGTTAAATACAAGTGGTGTAGCAGAGGCTCAAGAAGCGATCAAAGAATATAAAGGTTCAACAGCGAGGGTACTCAAAGCAACATTAAGAAACATTACCAGAGACAGAGAACATATAGAAGATATCGTTACGGAAAATATCCTCAATGAGAGTTCTGCTATAGATAAATTCGGTTCATTTGTACTTGTGATTGCTGCAGTTGCACCACTTCTTGGGCTTTTAGGTACGGTTACGGGAATGATCTCAACATTTGACATCATCACAGAGCATGGTACAGGAGATCCTAAACTTTTATCTGGTGGTATCTCTGAAGCACTTGTAACAACAATGTTGGGTCTTATCGTTGCGATACCACTTTTGTTACTGGGTAACCTCTTGTCTGGTTGGGCACAGAAGATCAAAGATTCTATGGAACAAAGTGCGCTTCATGTGATCAATGTTTTTGAGAAAAACAGTCCAAAGAGCTAGAGATGACAGGGGTTATTGGAGATTTTATCTCTCTCATGAATACAGGAGGGGCAGTGATGTGGGTACTTTTTGCACTCAATCTGGCTCTCTGGTACGGACTTGGGTATCGTTATCTTACACTTAAAAGAGGAACAAAAGGTAATGTGCGAAGACTTGTCTCCAAACATGAAAAAAGAGGTGAGGCTCAAGCCATGAGAGGCTTACTTGATTATGCTGCAGCAGATGCACTTGAAGCAGCAAGAGAGGCAAAAAAGCTAGGTAAACATGCCAGAAATTTTGTAATGGATGCACTTGCTCCCTATATGATCGTGGTCGGTACCTATTCAACACTGGTGAAGACGATCGTTGTCTTGGCTCCATTGGTAGGATTACTAGGTACGGTTATAGGGATGATAGAAACATTTGATGCTTTACAGTCAAGCTCTATGTTCGCACAGGGAAACAGTATCTCTGGGGGTATATCAAAAGCGCTTTTTACTACAGAACTGGGACTTGTTGTGGCAGTACCGGGGCTTATCATTGGAAAGATACTTGATAAACAAGAAGAGCGATATGAGTTAGAGCTTGAACAGATCGCAGATGTAATATGTACAAAGGATGAGTATGAGATTTAGACCAAGAAAACAGAACATTGACAATATTGATGTATCTCCATTGATTGACATGGTATTTATATTGTTGATATTTTTTATGGTAACCACGACATTTGTAAAGGATATGAAGTTAGATCTTAATCGTCCTTCCGCAGCTTCGGCAAGCAAGGCATCCTCAAAAGTGGTACGTGTCTATATCGACAATACCAATGAGATATATATTGACAATCAACCTGTGAAGCTTTGGGCTGTACAGAGTAAACTGAGAGATCTTCTTAGAGGAAACAGTGATAAGTCTGTATTAGTCATTTCAGATACAAGTATCCCGGTTGAAAGATTGATTGATGTGGTGGATGAGTGTCGTATGAGTGGCGCTAAAGATGTAGCTGTATCTACTACTAAAGAGATGGGTTAATTCTTATGTTTGTCAATAAGCGTATGAAGCAAAAAAGAGAGCTTTTTGCCCTTATTTCCATGCTTTTTGGTGCTGTCCTAATGATGGTTTTGGTTATATCTTTCAATAAAGATGTAGAGAAAAAAGAGGAAGTAAAAAAAGATCCTCTAAGGTATATGAAGGTCAAAAAGGTAAATCAAGAGATCAAAAAACCTAAGCCAAAACCAAAACCTAAGAAAAAGAGTACACCTAAAGCACCTCTGCCTGATCTAAGTTCTATGTTGGGAGGTATTGAGATGGATATTCCTGAGTTTGAACTTGGGAACATCGCAGGTAATCCCAATGATCTTTTGGGTGAGATAGCCAGAAATGCAGCGATGAGTGAAGGTACGGTAGATACGAAACCAAGAGTATTATCCAGATCACCGATGCAATATCCTGCAGGGGCAATGAAAAAGCGTATTAAGGGATATGTGGTGATAAACCTTCTTATTGATACGGATGGAAGTATAGACGCAGCAAAAGTACTGCAGTCAGCACCTCCTGGTGTTTTTGATACAGCAGCACTCAGTGGTATTAGATCTTGGAGATTTTCTCCGGGAAAATATAAAGGCAGACCTGTCAAAGTATGGGTAAAACAAAAAGTCAGGTTTGACTTTAACTAAGGGAAAGAGATGCGAAATATATTAAAAATAGCTATAGGTACGCTCATACTCTCTATCTTGGTAGAGGCAAAGACAAATGATCTGCCAGAGGTTGACCATTTGGCACTGGCATCGATGATGGTCTATGACGGGAAGTTTGACAAAGCCAATGCAGAACTGGCAGAGGCTAAACAATATGATAAAAACTTGGATATGTCAAAATACTACACCATTAAAGGTGTGATAGCGATGCGTCAGGAAAAGCATGCTCAGGCGATAGGTTATCTTAAAGAAGCGGTTGAGGCTACAAAGACAAAAGTATATGTCGCTCCTGCACCTCTCAAAGAAAAAAGAGAACACTTGTTTTCTATTGCTAGCCAGCCTAAGCCTGTAGCTAAGGTAACAACAGTACCTTTTGATGGTGAGAAATTGAGAAAAGAACAGCTCCAAAAGCTTTACAGTTATCTAAGTCAAGAGTCATATAAGGTTAAGAATTATGCTGCAACGATCAAATATCTTGATCTACAAGGTCCAGCAGGAAGAGATCAGGCGCAAAAATATATGTTGAGAGCAGATTGTTATTGGAAAATGAATGATAAAGATAGTGCTGTAGACATCTTAACCACAGGTGCCAAAGTTTTTCCAAAAGATCAATCACTTTTAAAACAAAAGTTTTATTACTTTACTCAGCTTGGTCTGTATCAAGAGGCAATTATAAGTGCCAAAGCATATATGAAGCGTGCTACTCCTAATGCAAAAGAGTATATGGCTTTAGCGCAAATGTTGCTTGCAGGCGGACAAAGGGAAGAAGCCGTAAAAGTCTTGGAAGAGACAAAAATGCTTTTCCCAACTAATGCAAAAGTCAATATGCTACTTGGACACTTGTATATGAAAAAAGGAATGCAGTTCACGACTGCCAATCTCTTTGAACAAGGGTCTTACTTTGAGCATAAATACACTAAAGAAGCGGCAGAACTCCATAGAAGAGTAGGGTTGATCCCGCATGCTTTATATCTTAACTCACAAGTAAGCGACAAACAAGAAAAGTTAAAACAGAAAATAGCGATCTATGTAGATCGTGGTGAGTATGAGAAGGTTATAGGACTTATAGATGCACTTAAGCGATATAAGATGCTTGAGGATGACAGTATTAGATATGCAGTGGCATATGCATATTATATGGCTAAAGATTATGAAGAGGCAGAAGTGCAATTGAAAAAGATCACAGATAATGAGTTGTTTTCTAAAGCAACGATCATTCGAAAAAATATTGAGAAATGTCAAGATAACAGTATGGAGTGTATATAACTATGAAACAGATTTTAAGGCTTTGTCTACTCGTTGCTGTGATAACAGTAGCATGGGGCGAAAATCAAAAAACAGGAACTGTCACTGTTTTCACATTTAAAGATCAGACACCACTGCAGGCAAGTGTAATCACAGTAGATGGTAAACGTGTATTTAAAAGTGATGTAGACGGTTCACTGAAAACGACACTTCCTGTGGGAACACATACTGTAGAGATAGTAGGACGTGGGTTGAACAGAGAACATCTTGGGTATTTTAAAAAAAGAGTAACCATTAAAGAGGGACGTGATACACAAGTCGTTGCAACCTTCTCTCAAAATACTAAAGTACCTCTGGTTACTGTCGATACACCAGTGGGGAAGCTTACACAGGCAAAAAGTACACAAGCAATTAATGTTACAGGGAAGGGACGTCTTACTGGTACCGTACTGTCTGCTGAAAGCAAGACACCGATTTCAGGAGCAAGGGTTTTTGTAAAAGGTACAGCAGTCGATGCACGAACAGATGCTGCAGGTAAGTTTTCTGTGGAAGTGCCTTCTGGCGTAGCTTTAAGTATATCAGTTGTGCATACTGCATATAGTGCGCAGACCATAGGGGGAGTGAAAGTAGCGAAAAATGGCAGTACTTTACGTCAGATTACACTGACTCCAGCCAGTATGGAGCTTGAGGAATATGTGGTACTCGCACCGAAAGTAGAAGGTTCTTTGGCGGACATCATAGCAGAAGAGAAGAACTCCAATGCCATTGCCAACATAATAGGGGCAGAAGAGTTATCAAAAAAAGGTGACTCTACTGCTGCGGCTGCACTTCGTAGGGTAACTGGTGTGACTTTGGTCGATGGTAGAAATATTTATGTTAGGGGTCTTGGAGAAAGATATTCGAATATTGAGATGAACGGATTGCCTTTGCCTTCACCAAACCCACTTAAGAGAACTGTACCACTGGATATCTTTCCTTCTTCTATCATTGGTTCTATGAAGATCCAGAAAAGTGCTTCTGCCGACATTCCAAGCTCTTTTGGTGGTGGATATATAGATATCAGGACCAAAGAACGATTTGATGAAGATTTTATTAAAGTCTCTCTTGCTGGAAAGATCAACAACTATACAGGAACATCACAGATAGACCATGTTGGTTCTGGATCTGACTGGACAGGATATGACCACAGTTATAGAGAGATACCTCAGCCTATACTGGATGCTACGCAGGTACGTGTAGGGGAAAGAACACCTACGTTTACAACAAGAGATTTTACTGAAGAGCAATTGTCAGAGTTTGCTAGAATGTATCCGAATCGTATATATGGTGTATATGAATCGACACTAAAGCCTGGATTTGGAGGTTCGATCGAAGGTGCAAAAAGTTTTGACATTGATGATGACCATCACTTTAGTATCTATGGGAACTATTCGTATGCTCAGGACAGTAAATATGTCCCTGAAGAGTTTTATGGGTATGACTATGATGCAGATGGTAATCAAAAGCCAGAAGCGACTAAATATGGTACGATCGATCAGGTCGGTACGTCTATTGCTCATGGGGGTATGCTGAATATAGGGTATAACTATTTGGATGTTTTAAGAATGAAATATACCAAACTCTATACAAACAATGCAGTGAAGTCAACAAGGGTTACTGATGGTATTATAGGATCAAATTACTCGGATATGACATATTATAATTTAAACTGGGAAGAGAGAGAACTGGATGTGAATCAATTCAGTGGAGATTTTGATTATCAGGTCTTTGATATGACCTCTAAGCTTGAGTTTGGGTTTCAAAACAGTACCGCATCATTTTATCAGCCAAATAATTATCAATATATTTATATTACGGAAGGTGGACTCACATTTAATGATAATACCAAAAGTAACCATTTGTCAAACCGTGTAACTTCAGATGATACACTCAATGCCATGTATCTTAAAAACAAACATGAGATTGAAATTTTTAACCCGGATGAATTTATTGAGTATGGAATCAATATCTCATCCAAAGAGAGAGTTTCCAGACAACAGAAGTATTATCTTGATAAGACGAATAATCTACCAGTAACTGACCGTGATCTGGTTCAAGAAATAGATGCTATCTACGGTAATTATGTTTTGCCTCCGTATCCATATGATTATAGACTGTTTCAAGTAGCTACACTTTTCAAAGCAGAAGATTCTTTTGATGGATATATAGATGAAACAAGCCCCTTTATCTCATGGATGAGTAGACCTAGTGATGATGTTGAAGTGGTTTTGGGAGTAAGATATGTGAGTTTAGATCAGAACATTGATCAGTACAAACTAGATAAGACAAACCCTGATTTTTCACAAAGAAATAATGTGATTATTGTACGAGATTCATTATCGATCGATGATTATTTTCCATCTGTTTCTGTCAAATATAAATACAGTGAAAAACAATTTTTTGATTTTGCTGCATCTAAAACGTATATCATGCCTGATATGAGAGAGTTTACTGAGGGTGAATATTTTCACCCGTTTGATGTGGCTACCATTGTAGGTAATCCGGAGCTTGTCAATACACTTATCTATAACTTTGATCTTAAATACAGTTATTTCTTCTCGGAGAGAGAAAATATAAAACTTGGACTTTTTTATAAATATATGGATAAACCGATCGAAGATGTGATGTTGCCATCTACTTCATTACCTATCTACTCTTTTGCTAACACTGAGGAAGCAACACTTTATGGGTTTGAAATCGATGGAAGAAAAAACTTTGATTTTATAAATCCAAAATGGTCTAATTACTATGTATCAGGTAACTTCTCGTATAACTATTCTGAAGTGACATTAACTGAAGAACAAAAGGATATTTTTACATCCGACAACAGAGAGCTACAAGGCCTATCTCCTTATGTTTTGAATCTTACCCTAGGATATGAAACGCAAACAAGATCTGCACTTCTTAACTTAAATAGCATGGCAGAACGTATTCGTAAAGTTGGTGTCATTGATGGACCAGACAGAGAATTAGATCAATACGAAGTACCTGCAACACTTTTAGATTTTGTCTGGACAGAGAAATTTAATTATGAGTATGATTTTGAAGTTAGGGTTAAAGCAGGGAATCTTTTAAATGAAGAGGTTATTTGGAAACAGGGAGATGGTGTCACAAGAAAATTTAAAACTGGAAGAACATTGGGGATGAAAGTATCAGCTAAATTCTAAATGGCTACATGTGTGTAATCAATTTGTAACCAATTCATAATATAATTCCGAACTTTAAACAATTGAGGAAAAAATTAGATGAAAAAAATTGTATTATCAATGGCCGCAGTAGCAACAGTAGCAATGGCGGCTGGGGACATCGACCATCCAGTTGAACGAATAGCAGAAGTGAAAAACACAACTCCAGAACAAGTAGCTGAAAAAAGCTTTATGGACAGAATTCATTTCAAAGGTGATCTAAGACTAAGATATGAGAGTATTGAACAAGATGACAGAGACAATAAATATAGAAATAGATATCGTTTAAGACTAGGCTCAAACATTGATATTACAGATAATCTTCACTTTGATGTTGGTATGAGAAGTGGTTTTGCAAACCCAACTTCAGGAAACCAAACATTCTTGGATGACGAGCCTTTGATGGACTACTTTTTCCAGTCGCTTAGATTCAATATTTTAGGTTTCTCTTATCAGTCTGATAACTCTACTTACAAAGTAGGTAGACAACCATACATGATGTACAGACCTATTAAATCACAACTTGTTTGGGATAACGATGTCTCATTGAACGGAGTGAATTACCAGTTTAAAGATGATACAAAGATCATCACTGTAGGTGCGAACCAACCAACTTTGGAAGAAGCAGCTACAGATGATGCAGACGACGTCAACCTATTTTTAGCACAATATGTACATAAAACAAAATTAGAGTTTGCAAAACTTAATTTAGGTACTGGTATCTATTATTATGATGGCTTAAAAGGAAACATACCTCTTTTTGGTTCAAGAAAAGGTAATACCTTAGATGAAAATGGTTTGTATGCAAATGATTATCATGTAGTAGAAGGATTTGGTGAACTACAGTTTAAAGATGCATTTGGTATGCCAATTAAAGTCGCAGCAGGAGTTGTATATAACGTAGCGGCAGACGACAATAACTTTGGGTATGATTTAGCATTTCAATTAGGTAAAGCTAAAAATGTCGGTGACTGGCAAGTAAAATACTCGTATACAGATCTTGAAGAGGATGCGACATATGGTGCATATTCTGACTCAGATAACTTTGGTGGTGGTACTGCTTCTAAAGGTCATGCGATTAGAGCAAAATATAAATTTGGTAAGAACACATACCTTGCTGGTAACTTCTTCTTCAATAAACTTTATGAAAGCAAAAGTAAAATAGAAGGAATGGAACCAGATTATGAGCGTGTACAATTGGATGCAATTATTAAATTCTAATCTCTTTTCAAACACTCCTAAAGATGGGCAGAAATGTCCATCTTTATCCCTTTTAAATCCCCTTTTTTAACATATCAAATTTGGTTACATTTTGGTAACAAAATTGTAATACTTTTTTTCTATAATTCCCAAATTTTTATACATAGGACAAAAAATGAACAACACAGTTAAGATGATTCTTGGTGCAGGTTTCGCTGTAGCAGTAGCTTTTTATGCAAACAGCATTATAGGACAAGCAACACACGGAGGCTTTTTAGTACTTGCAGCCGTATTTGGTGCCTATATGGCTATGAACATCGGTGCAAATGATGTTGCCAATAACGTAGGACCTGCAGTGGGTTCTGGGGCATTGACCATTGGTGGGGCTATCGTAATCGCTTCTATCTTTGAGGCAGGTGGTGCACTCATCGCCGGTGGTGATGTGGTAGGGACCATTAAAAAAGGGATCATTTCTCCAGATGCATTTGGCAATGACCCTATGCTTTTTGTCTATGGTATGTCTGCAGCACTTCTTGCAGCTGCACTATGGCTAAACCTTGCAACATGGCTTAAAGCTCCAGTATCAACTACACACTCTATCGTTGGTGGTGTACTTGGTGGTGGTATCGCTGCAGGTGGTTTTGCTATCGTCTCTTGGGGTACGATGGGTAAGATTGCTGCTTCATGGGTAATCTCACCTGTACTTGGTGGTGTGATCGCTGCGATATTCCTCTATGTTATTAAATCTCAGATTATTTATAAAGAAGATACTTTATCTGCAGCAAAGAAGATCGTACCCATATTGGTGTCAGTCATGGCAGCAGCATTCATCACATATCTTACGGTTAAAGGACTTAAAAAAGTTTGGCCTGTAATCGTAGAGACATTAAGTTTTTTACCGCAAACGAAGAAACCTAGTTTCTTAGTAGCGCTGAGTTTTGGTGCTATCGGTGCGGTGATCACATACATCATCGTTAAACCAAGAATAGCAAAAAAGGTGATAGGTTTAGATGGAAGTAGAGAATCGATCAATCTACTTTTTACGATTCCGCTTATTTTTGCAGCGGCACTTTTAAGTTTTGCGCATGGTGCAAACGACGTTGCCAATGCGGTTGGACCTTTAGCTGCGGTAAATGATGCCCTGACTACGCTTGCAGTTTCTAAAAAAGCAGCGATACCTTTATGGGTTATGGTTGTTGGTGGTGTGGGTATATCTGTAGGTCTTGCCCTCTTTGGACCGAGACTCATAAAAACTGTAGGTTCTGAAATTACTGAACTTGATCAAATGAGAGCCTTTTCTATTATGATGGCTGCAGCGATCACAGTAGTTATCGCTTCTCAGCTTGGTTTACCTGTTTCATCTACGCACATCGCTGTGGGTGCCATATTTGGTGTAGGTTTCCTTAGAGAGTGGCTTGACAGTAAAAATATGGATGAAAAGCAAGAGAAATTACAAAAAGAAGTTGAAAAACAACATGCACTTAAAGCAGAACTTGGACAACTTCAAACAGTTGAAGAGTATAGAAAACAAGAAGCACTCATTAAAGTACAAAAGAAAAAAGTAAAAAGTATTAAACGTACATTACGTGAAAATTATGTGAAGCGCGGTATGGTGAAGAAAATTGTTGCAGCATGGGTCATCACTGTTCCAGCTGCTGCTGTACTTTCTGCGATCATCTTCTTTATACTTAAAGGTGTAGCAAACTAAGAAGAACATAGTGTATGCATCCATTATATACAAAAAATAATATATTATTTTAACGCGGGCAATTTTGCCCGCACTGCCCTCAAAAAATTCTCCATTCTCTCTATCTTTTGTAATCAAATTGTTATCAAGATATACTATGCTACTGTATGCAAAATACAGATATAGAAATCATCGTTATTGAAGACGAACCAGATATATTAGAACTTCTTGAGTATCATCTTGAAAAAGAAGGATACACTGTTACAGGGTTCCTTTCCACTGAAAATGTAGAACAGTTTTTAGAAGAAGAAAACCCTGCACTTATGATCGTTGATAGAAACCTTCCTGGTGTAGAGGGGAGTGAATTTGTCTCACAAATACGTGAACTAGGATATGATATCCCCGTTATGTTTCTTACTGCAAGAGATAAAGAGAGTGACTTGGAAGAGGGTTTCCATTCTGGAGGTGATGACTATATGACTAAGCCTTTTAGCAGTAAAGAATTACTTTTAAGAGTCGCAGCATTATTGAAACGTAGTGGTGCTACATCTACTGATAAAGTAAAATACAGAGACCTCATACTAGATTTGCAACAAAGAGAACTTTTCATAGAGCATAAGCGGATAGAATTGACCAATTTAGAATTTAAACTGCTCCATACTTTCGTCAAGAACCCAAATCAGCCATTAGACAGAGATTTTCTACGTGATGAAGTTTGGGGTGATGACAGTGCAAACTTTCATGATAAAACCATCAACGTAGCGATGAACAGACTGAAAAAGAAGATAGACCCTGAATCAGCGAAAGAGTATTTTGTTCCTGTGTGGGGTGTTGGATATAAATTACTTTAAAATCACTTCTATTTTTGTTTCTTTTTGAATAGTACCGGTGAAAACTGTACGGCTAAAATCCTAAAGAGAAAAAACACAAAGATCACTAAAAGTAAAAAGAGTACCTCCTTATGCTCTTTGTTTGGATCTGTGGTCAATATGATCACATCTCGTATCAAAAAGATAATAAATACATCAATCACATACCTAAGCCGTAACCTTTTCTTTTCAATGAACTCCGCAATCATTTTTACCACTTCAATAATAACAATAAATTCAAGCAGAAAAATAATAGCTTTGTAAAATGGATAGTGTGTACCTAGTATAGCTACAAATACAACAGATGCTAACAACAGTTCGTAATTCTTTTTTATAAAATTCATGTGGGATTGTAGTGATGATATATAACAGGTTGATAACCTCATATGATAGTATTTTCTTGTCTCTCTACCCTTCATACAAAATGTTACCAAAATGAAATCATTTTGTTATAGTATGACCTCATAGAACCTCCCGTATGTAATCAGTATTAATGACTAGCTCATGATGAACTACAGCTATGATTTATATATGATATACGAGAGGTACATTTATTATTTTTATGTTTCATGTATATGTTGGTACATGAAAATTGATATAGAAAAAAAAAGGTTTTTCAATGGATAACAATATCGATCCTATTGCCACTATTTTAATTATTGAAGACAATGAAGATCTATTGGAACTTGAAGAGTTCCAGCTTCTTAAAGAGGGATATAATGTTATTGGTTTAACTTCTACAAAAGGGGCAGAGTCTGTACTGGCAGATGGGGTAGATTTAATGCTCGTTGACCGCACACTCCCTCATGTTGAAGGAAGTGAATTTGTCAGCTACCTTCGCAATAAAGGTGTGACTACTCCTGTGATGTTTGTCTCTGCAAAAGATACAGATGAGGAGATAGAAGAGGGATTTCTACGTGGGGGGGATGACTATTTAAGAAAACCCTTTAACCTTAAAGAACTGCTTTACCGGGTAAAAGCCATCCTTAGACGTACAAATGGAATAGAGCATGAAAGATTAATAGCTAGAGATATCGTAATGGACTTTAATACACGTAAAACATATATAGAAAGTCATGAAGTAGAACTTACCAAGTTAGAGTTTGAACTCCTGAGTCTATTTATCAAAAATAAAAACAGAGCACTTGAAAGAGAATATCTGCTCCAGAATATATGGAATGAAAATGAAGCTATACAAAAACGTACAGTGAATGTCACCATCAATCGTCTGAAGAAAAAAATTGACCCAAAAGAAGATAAAGAGTACATCGTGCCTGTCCGTGGGATAGGGTATAAGTTCCAATAGACGTTCTTTAACAATCTTCAACAATTTCTCACTTTTTATTATCAGATTATGTCTTGTAGGTTATTTCTCTTTATGGACTTTCTTGTAAGAAAAGAATATATTATATAAAATTATATATGGAATTAATATAATATGATATATACTATATGACTTCTATATTAAGAGTTAGTAAGCAATATGGTTGAAAATTAATTCAAGGAGCCATCTATGGCAAAAGATCTTAAGAAAAAAGCAGTAAAAAAAGCAGAAGAAAAAAAAGCGAAGAAGAAAGCAGCAGCAAAAAAAGCAGCTAAAAAAGTAGCAAAGAAAAAAGAAGCAAAAAAAGCGAAGAAAAAAGCAGCTAAAAAAGTAGCAAAGAAAGCGAAGAAAAAATCAGTAGCTAAAAAAGCAACTAAAAAAGCAAAGAAAAAATAGTAGTACCCTACAGAGATAGAACTTTTCTGTCTCTACTTTCTTCGTATAACGGAGAATACACACAAAGACACCTTCCCTAACTAAACCAAATTATTCTGTAACCAAAATGTTTCCAAGTTGTTTTATACTTCGCGCAATCCAAAATGGATAACTTATTTCTTAAGGAAACAAACCATGACATTGAAAACAATTCTTGCAGCAGCAGTAGCTGCTTCAGTAGCACTGACAGCTGTAAATGCTGATGAACTTAAAGGTAGAGGAGCATCATTCCCTGGACCTATATATAAAGCCTGGACTGCTGAATATTTTACTGCAACTAAAAATCAAGTAAACTACACACCAACCGGTTCTGGTGATGGTGTTAAATCTATCAAAAAAAGAATGGTTGATTTTGCTGGTTCAGATAAGCCACTTAAGCCAAAGGCACTTAAGAAAGGCAAACTGTATATGTTCCCTACTGTCGTAGGTTCAGTCGTTTTAGCGTATAACATTGATGGTGTAAAAGATGGAGAACTTAAGCTTAGCCGTGCAGCTATCGCTGGTATCTTTGGTGGAAGTATCACGCATTGGGATGATAAAGCTATTATGGCACAAAATGCTGGTTTAAAATTGCCACATGAACCTATCACTGTAGCAGTAAGAGCAGACAAGTCAGGTACAACATTTAACTTTACATACTTCTTGAACAAACTTGATGAAAACATTGAAGTAAGCAAAAAACCTACATGGAAAGCAGCTAAAGTAGTTGCAGGTAAATCAAACTCAGGTGTATCAGCTAACATCCAACAGATCAAAAACTCTATTGGGTATATTGAGTATTCATTTAAAGAGAAATTAGGATTGGCAGCAGCACAAATTGAAAACAAAGAGGGTCAATATATTAACCCAACA
>CALDBH010000104.1 GCA_937938065.1 uncultured Sulfurovum sp.
AAGACTGCATAGAACGGTAAAAGAAGGATTTACTGTCACTGAAGCTAGCCAAAATGGTGTAGAGGGCATTCTCATCAAGAGTTCAAAGCATGAACTCTTTTTTAAATGGATGAGTTCTTAATATTTTAAACGAAACTTGGAGCATCGTTTGCAAAGAGTATCAAGTCTCCGGGGCGTGTTTGTTCTACAAGCATCGATTCCATCTCACCCTTGGTAGCAAGTTTAACCAACTTGTCTGCCTCTACATGATCTTTAAAGATCGCATAGTTCAAGTCTCCTGTTACAACCACAACATCAAACACTTCATTGGCTCTTTGTGCAACTCGGACATTCAGTGCATCATCTACTTCAACAAGCCCTGGAGTGATGACCACTTTACGTCCTTCGTACGTAGTTGCCAGATCAAATGAAGCCATCATACCATCGATATTTCCATTGAAACTGTCATCGAGTATCACTTTTCCACCGGCATCGATACGTTGTAGTCTATGGTCTACAGCCTTAAGCGTAGAAAGCCCCTCTTGTATCTGCTCATCACTGAGTCCAAGCTCTTTAGCCACAAGTACAGCTGCAGCTAAGTTCATAGCATTAAATGCGCCTAAAATACTTGCAGAGTATGCTACACCATCAAGTGTAAAGCTTGTACTGTCCAGTGTCGCTTCGACATTTTCTATGACATACTCCGGCGCAAGCTCTTTGGTACGTATGTCCAAGTTCTCTTTGCTTCCGAAAGTGTGTACATTGGACTCTGGTTTGACTCTGGCACTTTCATGTATCCACGCCTCTTTAAGTCTTTCTGTTTTGAGTATCTCCATCTTTGTGTTACGGATGTTCTCTATGGTCTTAAAGTACTCTATATGTGCGGGGCCTATCTTTCCTACTACCACATAATGAGGGTTTACAAAAGTACTGATCTCAGCAATGTCACCCTCACCTCTTGCACCCATCTCAACCACATATACTTCTGTGTCATCAGGCAGATCGTCATTGACATCTTTCATTACACCGCCAAGTGTATTGACAGAACGTGGTGTAGCGTAGGTTTTGTACTTGGCTTTGAGTAAATGTTCTATATAGTTTTTAATGCTTGTCTTCCCATAACTGGCTGTGATACCCACTACAGTGAGGTTTTCCATCGCTTCTATCTTCTTTTGTGCCTTTACTTTAAACCCGTTAAAGAGCATCTTTTCAATGAACATGGAGACAAAGTAGGCTAAAAAGAGTGGCAACACCACGGCAAAATGTTTAAATACTACAGCGATGAAAAGAGCAAAAAGAATCAGCGCCGCAAAGAAGCGTTTGACCCTTCCTGTAAATACCAAAGGTTTGTCAAGTCCCCTATACCATTGGACCAGTAACATCAAGTAAACAATGACAACTGCAAAACCGTAGTCACCCATGCCATCGACAAAAGCATAGAGTGCGAACGGTACCAGGAAATAGACAAAGTGCCACCATGTTTTGGTATGGTGAAAAAGTACACGGTTTAACTTGTAACTGTACCACTGTAAGTTCGTGATAAAATAGTAGCCTATGGCTAAAATAAAAAGTGCGTAAAAAATAGAGTTTAGTAAAATCATTGAGTAAAATCCTTACAGTGTTCAGTAATCGCTTTAGCGATAAAATCTTTATGCGTCAAAAAGAAAAAGTGGTCTCCATCTAGCGGATAGAACACACTGTTCTCGATGAGCCCTGCTATCTTCTCCCCTGTATAGAGCGGTGTTGCAGTGTCCTCTTTGCCCCAAAAACAGAGCGCTTTGCTTTTACTTTTAGCAAACTCGGCTTCAAAGTCCTCATCGACTACATTTTTAAAGGTCTCATACATCTCATGGCTCATACCCTGTGCATCAGGAGCCACAAAAAGTTCACGTATCTTCTTCATCCCCAGAGGCTTGAGAAGTTTAAATGTGGCTATCTTCACCTTCACTGACCATGGCTTCACTGTCACAATACCTGCAGAAGAGAGAAGCACCAAACAAGGTGTGTTCAGCAGTGTAGAGACTTTCCCTCCAAAAGAGTGTCCCATAGCAATGCTAGCAGTGACACCTAATTCATCTAAAAAAAGTTTGACTATATTTGCATAGTCTACGGTAGTCAGGATCATCTCATTTGTACTCTTGCCAAAACCTGGCATATCTAAGTAGATATGTTTATAGTCCGGCAAAGTGTTGCCAAAAGCCTGTTTCATGATCTCTTTATTACTTCCCCATCCGTGGAGTACAAGCAGTACCTCATCTTTTGCAGGGTTCACTAACTCATAAGAGAGTTTAAAAGTCTGTTCTTTGTAGCGTATCTCTTTAGATGCCATGATTCACCGTTCTTAAAAAATTAAATTATTTTAGTCTGAATTATACAATAGCATTATGAAAGTAGCGTTTATGCTTGGATTTAGGGTGTTTGCAAAAAACTTGAGGTTAACCCAAAGGTTAAGCGATGGTTTTCTTGTAAATGTCCTAGATTCAATGATTAATGGTAAACGGCAGCAGTCAAAAAGGTATATCTATCTGGCTTAGTTTGATCAAACGTGATCCCCTCTGCCTGAAACTTTTGGTTTGGCACCAACATATTTTAATTCCATTTTTCTTCCTTTTCTTATTTTATATAGTCTGATATTATTATACTCATCCAGTGAAAATAGTTCTACCTTCCTACCGCGAAATCAAGTTGGGCAATAGAAATATAATAATCATAATAGGTATTTACCAAATCTGACAATGATATAATATACCCCTGTTGTGCTTC
>CALDBH010000105.1 GCA_937938065.1 uncultured Sulfurovum sp.
ATAGTCATGGCATGTTTATCTTTAAGCCCGGCATAGCCCATGTCACGGCGGCGTATACCCACATGGTTGGAAATAGCATCAAGCATTTCCCATGTTGTTAACTCTTTTTTACGTACTTTAAGCACTAGATGTTCACCCTCCCCTGTAAACTCATACAGAGGTATCTCTTCTACGGTAAAATCTCTAGGGGAAGAGTTAAATACAAATTCATTTTTGACGTTTAGTGGGTAGATTAGTTTCATGAGATTCTTTCTATTTTATATATTGGTATTTTATCTGAAAGGTTATTAAGTTAGACGTTACAAATAACGTATCAGAGTATGTAGTATGAAAAAGAAAATATAGCCTTTAATGTTTAACGGGTTATTATTTCTTGTAATAGTGAAACATTTTTTGTATACTCTTAATATGAAAAATAAAGCAAAAGAGGGACAATCTATTCCCCTAACAAATAGTTAAATGCAACCCAGAACACTTGCATTAATAATAACAATACTGCCACTGCTTATTTCAAATGTAGTTTACCTGCTAAGTGCATATGAAGGATTCATTCCTTGGTGTATACCTTATATAGACGGGTGCACCACTATCAGCAAAGCTGCACGAAGTGGTGATTCAATCTTTATATTTCGTGCGACTATGATCGTATATGGCGTGTTACTGATATGGTTCTGGATATATGTACGACAATGGTTGGATCAGCTTTATGGTCATACCACTAAGGTTGCCCGTATTATTTTATGGCTGGGAGTAATAGGCGCAATTTTTTTCATTGTCTATATTGATTTTTTAGGCACCACAGGGGAAGTCAATCGTTTTATGCGTCGATACGGCATTCTAATCTATTTCACATGCACACCAATTGCTCAAATATTACTGCTCAGACAACATTACAATATTTTGCCATCTCTACATAAAGGTATTTTAAAACCGAAGATTTTACACTACCAACTTGTTCTTGTAGTATTGATATTGGTTATTGGCAGTATTAGTGCTGCATTAGATAACATGCATATCAAGACATATGAAAGCGAAAATATCGTAGAGTGGAATATAGCACTGTTAATGCAACTCTATTTTTTAGGTATATATTTTATATGGAAAGACTATAAATATTATTTGAAAAATGATTCAGATTCAACTCCTGGAGTATAATTTTCAGGAAACGTAAGAGTTATTTCATGACAAGATTCACAGAACACTAAAAACCCAAATCTGTAACACTCCTATGGCATTAAGTCACATATTTTATGTACATACAGCATTTTTAGATAAAAAATGTATAATCAACTTGAATGATATAAATAAGTATAACATTAAAAGTTAGCGTAAGGTTTTAAATTTGAAATTCAAGAATAAAGAGGTTATTTTATTTGACCTAGATGGCACTCTTATAAATAGTGGACCAGATTTGGCATTGGCTGTGAACCATATGTTACAGATCTTAAATCGTGAGACCTTTAGTGAAGATATTATAGACGGTTGGGTAGGAAATGGCGCACAGATGCTAGTACAACGTGCTCTGTCAGGACAAAGGGAGATAGATGAAAACCTTGATACTGATTTATGCTCTGATGCACTAGATATCTTTTTAACTTTCTATGCAAAAAACCTATGTGTAGCTACGGTTACGTACTCGAATGTTCCTGCTACACTTACGCGTTTAAAAGAAACGGGTTACCGTTTGGCTATCGTTACCAACAAGCCATTTGCTTTTGTGGAACCTATTTTAGAGAGTTTAACACTCTCTGGACTGTTTGAGCTCATTCTTGGTGGAGACAGTTTAGATAAAAAGAAACCAGACCCTCTGCCTTTGCTGCATGCCTGTGAAAAGATGAATGTCAGTGTAGAAGAGTGTGTGATGGTCGGTGACTCTAAAAATGATATCTTGGCTGCAAATGCAGCGGGTATGCAAAGTATTGGTGTGACTTATGGCTATAATTATGGAGAAGATATTGCTGTGTATCAGCCAGATATGATTGTAGATGATTTTTCGGAGTTACTTGAATTACTATGAGCACTATAGAAGATAATAAAGCAAAAATTGCCATCATAGGAGGAGGTGCTGCAGGATCAAGTGCAGCACTTTATTTTGGTCAGCTTGGGCTAAATGTAACATTGATTGAAAAAGACGAAAGCTTGGTGAGTGGGCCTCCTTGGTGTCATTTACATGCTGGAGGCAATCTCTATCGTGAAATCTCTGATGCACAGTGTATCACTTTACTTAAACAATCCATAGACTTTTTACGCTTCTATCCTTTTGTAGTGGATTATAGACCTACTGTAATAGTGTTGCCAACTACTGACAGTTCAACTCCCGAAGCACTACTTCCACGCCTTGAGTTACTGACAAATGAATATAAAGCTCATATCGCTAAAGACCCTAAGAATGAAGTACTCGGAAAACCAGAAAACTATTATCAAATCTATACAAAAGAAGATATAAAATGTCTAAGAGAAAAAGAATTGGCTAAAAGACCTAAAACTTCTGATGAGTGGATGGTGCCAGTAGCGAAAAATATCGACCTGGATAAAGTACAATTTCCTCTTATCATGGTTCAAGAGTATGGATTAAACCTCTTTAGACTTGCTGCCGGTGCTGAAATGACCCTTGAGGCGTTGGACTCCGTCACACTGCATACAAACAGCATTGTCTATAATGTGCAGCAAAACTTTGAAACAGCAGGTTGGAATATCAGTTATGTCAAGGAAGATGTAAGTCATACAGAATCTTTTGACTATCTCATTAATGCAGCAGGATTTAGAACAGGAAAAATAGATGATCTCATGGGTGCACCTTGTAAGTCTATGGTAGAGTTTAAAGCTGCTTATGTGAGTCACTGGAATGGATGTGATGATACACAGTTTCCTGAAATTGTCTTTCACGGAGAGCGTGGTACACCACAGGGAATGGGACAGTTTACCCCCTACCCTGGCGGGTATTTTCAACTGCATGGTATGACCAAAGACATCACACTCTATGAAGATGGTCTGGTTGCAAATTCTCTTGTAAGTTGCCAACCCAGATTGGGTCAAGACTTTATAGACAAGATAGAAAAATCTTGGACAGAGGAGGAGACAGAAAAGCGTACAAGAGCTGCTATTGAACATCTCTCTCAGTACATCCCATCGTTCCATAATGCGACGGTAGGAAGTAAACCACTTTTTGGTGCACAGCAAATCCCTGGAGATGACCCAACTTTACGTGTAGCAGAAGTCTCTTTTCCTCGTGAACATTATGCCAGATGTGAAATAGTCAAAGTCTCTTCAGTCTTAGATATGATAGATGCCATCACTAAACAATTCGTTGAGTTGGGGTATGTAGAAGCCAATATACTAGGTAAACGTGAATTTACAGATGCTATACACTTAGATGAAACTTCACTAAGAAAAAGAGCAGAATCTGTAGCAGTAAAACGAGACTACCCACGTGATTTAGCTAACAGAAATATATCAGAGAAAATAGTATGAAACTCTTTTTACTAATTCCCCTCACATTAACCACTCTCTTCGCCACTGCAAAACTTGAACATGTCACGATAGGCAATCAAGATT
>CALDBH010000106.1 GCA_937938065.1 uncultured Sulfurovum sp.
TGTAGGTTTTACTTCATAATAGATTTGTGCACCATCACTTGAGTGTGCTGCAACAGCAGGTATTCTTCTTAAATCCCAAGCATTTGACTGGTACACAAAGTCACGACTTACCAGTGCACCAACCGGACATACAGCGAGACACTCACCACAGTCTGAACAGTTAGTGAATTCTGTACCATTGCTAGGGGCAATAACAGACTTTTGAAGTTTGTTCCACATAGAGTATGCATCTTTTGGCATAGTATCTTTATACCCTTTGTCAAGGTCTGCACCACCTCTTTTTGCCGTAGTGATCGCCGCATCACCTATCATGTCTTTACATACAGTAGTACAACGTTCACATACAATACAAAGGCCTGGATCATAGTGTAGTACTGAACTCCAGTTTGCCGTCTCTCTTTTCGTATCTGGAATCATATATGATTGTGAGTCAACACCAAGCTCAAGTGTATAGTTCTGCAACTCACACTCACCACTCTTATCACATACACCACACTGAAGTGGGTGGTTTACATCGTAAACTTCCATAATGGCTCTACGCTCTTCAAGGATATTTGGTGTATCAATAGTGACTTCCATTCCTTCTTTCACTTTAGCGTTACATGCATATACTTGTTTTCCATCTGCTTCTACCAGACAAATACGACATGCCAATGTTGGCGAACATCTTGTCAGGTAACATATAGCTGGGATGAAAACATTGTTGGCACGAGCAGCATTAAGGATATATTCACCCTCTTTTGCCTTAAACTCGACACCATCAATCGAAATTGAGACCATATTATCTACTGTTTGTACTTCACTCATCGTTGTTTCCTATTTTTTGATTATTTATTTCTTCAAAAGCTAGTCTGCTAAATCTATAGGAGGATATCAAAGAAGCACTTAAGTCTATGTCAAAAGTCGGATTTAGGGCTATAACTCCTTTCATATGTGTATCAATTTTAAACACTCGTTTAAATTTAAGCCCTTCGACCTTAAAGGAAATTAAATCACCATCTTGTAATTTTGTGGCCATTGCAAACTGTTTAGACCCACTCAAAACATCTTGTATTTCGCTCTCTTCTCCTACAGGATTTTGAACTTTATAGGTATAAATTACTGCACCATCATACACAGGAAGATCATCTATTTCATCCAGTGTAAAATCCCTTAATTGCTCTTGCGGCAGCAATCTATACAGACAAGATTTCTTAAAATCATCATCACTAAGTATTTGAAAACCTTTATCTTGTGGCAATTGGTTGCTATAGTCTATAAGGTTTTCAGCATGTAGTCCTAAAGCATTGGCAATATTATTTAATCCATCTACATCTGAAGGTTGCATGTCGTCATTTATATACACACATTTATCTACATTAACATACGTACCTTCTTTACAACTTTCATAGATAACACTTCGTCCTTGAAACACATCATCAAGTTGACAAATCAATGAAACACCTAAGGCATTTTGCACAGGTGGTACACACAAAACATTCACTCCTGCATACTGTTCCAACAGTGCTATCAGCTTTGCTATTTGTCCTGCTTTTGGATGTGTATACAAATCACTGCCTATGATCAATGATGTTGTCTTTTCCCCACCTATAAGACTATACATCGATTCTAGCTCTTCTTCACCCACATTACTTTCCGCACTAAGGTAACCAATATCAAGATCTTCTAAAATATCTTCTATATCTTTGGAAATCTCTTTGTCTTCCAATAATGTATATGCCAATAATGCAGCTACACCCTCTTCACTTCCTACTTCATATTTTATAAATTGTGTTATGCTAGGTTGAAGAGTGACATCTTCTATAGGATGCATATAAACAAACTTCGCCTTACTTTCTCTCAAAGTTTGACTCACTGATGATAGAGGTCCTGTTTCCTCATGCTGAAACCATGCACCAAAAGATATCACGACATCAGAAGCAGCCAAAGTATCTAAATCTCCCTCAAAAATATGATATCCGCTACTACTGCTATAGGCTTTCATAAAATCCTGATAAGCCTTAGCCTCAGGACATATCAACTTCGTGCCATACTTCTCTCTAAGCGATTGAAAAAGAAGTGCCTCTTCATTTGTAATATCTGCTGAAAAAACTATACTGTCAGCATCTTTAAGGGTTTTTATGCCTTCTTCAAAATTCTCTTTTTGTCTTTCATAATCGTACTCCACTATTGTCTCTTCCTTGTGCTGATCTTACCTTTTATTTATACTTTGGACAATACTATTATTGTCTCCCCCCTGTATAATGCTTTTGAAGATTGTATTAGAAAACCAATTAAAAAATCGAATACTGTGTATAAAAGTATCTTCATCGTTTACACTTACAATAATAATATCTATTTTGTCTATTCATTCCTTCTTAAAATGTTACATTTGCTCACACTACTATTCTAACTTATGAAAATTATAATTTAATATACATCATTTTATCTATATATATGTTACTATTCCTCCAAAATAAAGTTTAATAAGGGTAAATCATGATTCACGAAAACGGAAAAATAGTAGACATTGCGATTATTGGCGCAGGTCCTGGTGGTATGGCAGCTGCTATCGAAGCAAAACAAGCTGGTATCGAGAACATTGTTGTTATTGATAAGGCACCCCATCACAATGATATGATCCACAAGTTTTACAAAAAAGGTAAACGTGTTGATAAAGATTGGATGGGTATCAAATTTGAATTCACTGGTAACGTTACATTCGAAGAGTGTTCAAAAGAAGAGTACATCGAACAAATGGACAAGAAACTTCAAGAGGCTGGTGTACTTGATACATTTGAGTACAACCATGAAATTATTCGTGTTGAAAAAGGTGAAGATGGTCTTTTCTCAATCGTATTCGCTAACGATGCAACACCTGAAGCTGTTGAGTCTATCAGAGCTAAAAACGTTATCCTTTCAGTAGGTCGTATGGGTAAGCCGAACAAGCCAAGATATAAGTTCCCAAGAGAGCTTAAAGATGTACTTAACTTCAACCTTTCTAAAGTACAAAACGGTGAACACGTAATGGTTGTTGGTGGTGGTGATACTGCTGGTGAGTACGCTTATGGTTTAGTAGAGCTAGAAGGTATGGAAGATTGTGTTGTAACACTTAACTACCGTACAGCTGAGATTACACGTATGAACCCAATTAACACTGAGATGTGTACTAAGTATCTTGACAACGGTAAAATCGTTAATAAGATGGGTGTAGATGTTGAGAGCGTTGAGCCTTCACCAGCTGGTAAGATCCAAGTTAACTTTACTGATGGTTCAACTGGAGAGTATGACAGAGCTGTATACGCACTTGGTGGTACTACTCCAAAAGATATCCTTGTAAACTCTGGTGTAAAAACTGGTGAATGGGATGTGCCTGTATATGACGAAGCAACTTTTGAAACAAATGTAGAAGGTCTTTATACAATCGGTGAT
>CALDBH010000107.1 GCA_937938065.1 uncultured Sulfurovum sp.
ATCTATCTCGCCAGTTGGAAGGTAAACTTCAAGGTTGTCAGAAACATCTGTAATAGAGTCTGCTACTTTTGTATCTACAAATTCTATGTTTTCCACTTTAGCTAATTTTTGGATGAATGGACGAGCCATATCTGTATCTATATTTACATCTAGTTTGATGTACGCTTTTTCTATCTTAGAGTTACCCATATCAATGACTACTTTAGCACGTCTCAGAGCAGTGATAGACTCTTCGATGATAGCAAACATATTTTCAGCTTCCACGTCTCTTGTGATCTCTTTAGGGAAATTCATTACCATCAACGAATCACCATCTTCCAGAGTTGTGCCTGAAAGTTTATGGTAAAGATGATCAGAGATAAATGGCATAAACGGAGAAACCATTTTTAGTGTCTCTTTAAAGATAGCACCAAGCTCTACGATACTCTCTCTGTCTGCTTTTGAGTACTCAATACCCCAGTCACAAAACTCATTCCATACAAAGTTGTAGAGTGTTTTAGCCGACTCATCAAATTTATAAGACTCAATAGAGGCACGAATTTTCTCTACGGCAAGACTCAAGCGGCTTTGCATATAGCGTCCAAGTGGTGTTTTAACTTCTACATCTTTGAGTTCTGGGAAAGTCTCTACATTGAGTTGCAAGTAGTTTGTTGCATTGTAAAGCTTGTTGGTGAAGTTTCTAAACTGCTCCAAGTTCTTTGCACCAAGTTTAATGTCACGACCTTGCACAGCCAAGTATGCCAAAGTAAATCTGATAATATCAGCTGAGTGTTCCTCTACCATATCAAGAGGGTCGATAACATTACCTTTTGATTTTGACATCTTAGCACCGGTTTCATCTCTTACAAGCGCATGCATGTAGATATCTTTAAATGGTAATTTTCCTTGAAAATGTTCACCCATCATCATCATTCTTGCTACCCAGAAGAACATGATGTCAAAACCAGTAATGAGCAGTGAATTCGGGTAAAAGTCTTCCATATCACTCTCATTGTAAAGTTCAGAGAGTTTTCCATTATTTCCCCAACCTAAAGGTGACATTGCCCATAAGGCTGAAGAGAACCAAGTATCGAGTACATCAGGGTCTTGTGTCATCTTTTTTAATGCACATTTAGGACACGCTTCAGGTTCGTCTGATTTGTCTGCCCATTGATGTCCACAGTCATCACAGGTAAACACAGGTATACGGTGTCCCCACCATAGTTGACGTGAGATACACCAAGGACGAAGTTCATCCATCCAGGCCGTATAAGAGTTTATCCAGTGAGCAGGGTGAAAGTTGTTGTGTTTTTTAGTCTCTTTTATAGAATTTTCTGCTCTTTTCTCACTTAAGAACCACTGTTGAGAGATAAACGGTTCAACGATGTTCTTACATCTGTAACAGTGTCCTACTTGATGGATATGCTCTTCTATCTTTACTATATACCCAGCTTCCTCAAGTGCTTTTACGATGACAGGACGTGCTTCTAAACGCTCTAAACCTGCAAATTCTCCACAATACTCATTTAGGATTCCTTTTTCATCAAAGACTTTGATGAACTCTAAGTCATGTCTTTTCCCTACAGCGTAGTCATTTTGGTCGTGTGCAGGAGTCACTTTTACGACACCCGTACCAAATTCCATATCTACATGTTCATCTGTAATGACTTTGATCGTTCTGTCTGTAAGAGGTAAAAGTACTTCTTTACCTACGATATCTGTATAACGTTCGTCTTCAGGGTGCACCATGATCGCGGTATCTCCGAAGTAAGTTTCAGGTCTTGTTGTAGCTACTTCAAGCTCTCCTGATCCATCAGCAAATTTATATATCATCGTGTAGAATTTACCATTGACTTCATCATGTTCTACTTCAATGTCAGACAATGCACCATCATGTGTACACCAGTTGACCATATAGTTGTTTTGAGTGATGTGCCCTTCATTGTAAAGAGAGACAAATGCTTCTTTTACTGCCTCTTTGAGTCCTTCATCCATAGTGAAACGTTCACGTTTCCATGCAGGTGTAACTCCCAGCTTTCTCATTTGATGTACGATGTTCCCACCGCTTGTCTCTTTTTGTAGCCAGGCACGTTCTAAAAACTTCTCACGTCCGAGTTCTTCTTTGGTTGTACCTTCTGCTAAAAGCTGTTTCTCAACGATGTTCTGTGTTGCGATACCCGCATGGTCAGTACCTGGTTGCCAGAGTGTTTTAAACCCATCCATTCTTTTATATCGAGTAATAATATCTTGTAATGTAAATGTAAGTGCATGACCGATATGCAGAGATCCTGTAACATTCGGAGGAGGCATCATGATAGAGAAATTTTTTCCCTCTTCTTGAATGCTTTTGTTCCCATCTATCTCAAAGTAACCACGTTCTTCACATAGTTTGTAGTAGTTGTCTTCTACTTCTTTTGGGTTATAAACTGCTTTTTTTTCTGTTGTTTCACTCATAGCTTCTATTCCTATGTATTATAATTGTCGCGATTATAGCGTAATGGTGCTTTTTCTTTTATGGGAGTGTTTAAAAGAGGGGTGTTTTGTTTTTTTTATGCCATTTGAGAATTGCTTCCCATGCTTCTTCCGCATTATCCACATAGGTTACCATATCAAGATCATTAGTTTCAATAACATCCTCTTCATTTAAAAAGTCAAAGTCAATCACACGGTTCCAGTACTCTTTACCAAGCAAAACAATAGGTATAGAAGGACTTTTCATCGTTTGTATCAGTGTCAATATCTCGAAGAGTTCATCCATGGTGCCAAAGCCACCAGGAAAGACAACTAGTGCTTTGGCACGTTGCATGAAGTGTAGTTTACGCATGGCAAAATATCTAAACTGGAAACAGAGATCAGGGCTAATATAAGGGTTGGGAAATTGTTCATGGGAGAGTTCGATGTTAAGACCTATAGATTTGGCGCCGACATCCAAAGCACCACGGTTTGCTGCTTCCATGATGCCTGGTCCACCTCCTGTCATCAAGGTGACATGGCAATCTTCAGGGGTTTTACCACTTTTTCCTACCAATTGACCAAATTTACGGGCTTCATCATAGTAAATACTTTTCCGTACCATGCTTTCCGCTCTTTTAAGTGCGCTAAGAAGTGACTCTGAATGAGGAGAATTCTCCAACTCTTTTTCTATCTTTTTTAACTCTTTCATAGCCACATCAAACTCAACAATACGGGCACTGCCAAACACCACAATAGTATGGTCAATACCTTGCTTGTTCATCTTGACCTCTGCTTTGAGGTAATCAAGTTGAAGTCTTACGCCCCTAGCTTCATCGGAGTAGATAAAGTTTTTATCTTCCTCTGCAACTTCATAGGTAGGATCATTAACAATTGCTTTTATTTGCTCTAATGTTTCAGAGTACTCTTTGAACTTATTCTTCATATGAATATTATACATATTTTTTTACTGAATTACTTTGAATACATTTTAATGCTATAATTTTTTCATATTAATTTCAAAAGGTAGACTATGAAAAATATAGCCATACTCTGTTCTGGTGGTGATGTTTCTGGAATGAATGCTGCGTTAAAACGTTTTGTTGAATACAGC
>CALDBH010000108.1 GCA_937938065.1 uncultured Sulfurovum sp.
CTTCAAAAAGTTCTGACCAAATTTTTTACTTGCAAATTCGGCTAAATTTTCAATAATCATACTATAATCTACCTTTATATTATATTCTAATCCCACGTTTGGGATAATTTTTGTATAATCTTATCATAATTTTGAGAGGAAGACGGCTAATTAGATGGATTATTTTGCAAAACGTATCATACCTTGTCTTGATGTAGATAACGGACGGGTAGTTAAAGGTGTTAATTTTGTTGGTTTACGTGATGCAGGTGATCCTGTAGAAGTTGCCAGACGTTACAATGAAGAGGGTGCAGATGAGATTACTTTTCTGGACATTGGTGCAAGCCATGAAGGACGTGACACTATTGTCGATGTTGTGAAAAAAGTAGCACAGGAAGTCTTCATCCCTCTCACTGTAGGTGGAGGGATCAGAGAGCTTTCTGATATTTATAATCTTCTCAATGTAGGTTGTGATAAAGTAAGTGTGAATTCTGCAGCCATTAAAAACCCGGCATTCATTGAAGAGGGTGCAAAACGTTTTGGATCTCAGTGTATCGTTGTAGCGATAGATGCTAAAAGAGTGGCTGAAGATAAATGGCATGTCTTTACGCATGGCGGACGTAACGATACAGGTCTTGATGCACTGGAGTGGGCGAAAGAAGCGTATGAGAGAGGTGCAGGTGAATTACTTGTGACCTCTATGGATGCAGACGGTACGAAAGCCGGATTTGATAACACTTTAAACAAGAAGATAGGTGAACTCGTAAAGATCCCCGTTATTGCCTCTGGAGGTGCAGGAACGATGCAGCACATAGAAGAAGCATTTACCCTTGGTAATGCAGATGCAGCATTGGCAGCTTCGATCTTTCACTTTAAAGAGATTGACATTATGGAATTAAAAAGCTATCTTAGAGGGAAAAATATCCCAGTGAGAATGTAGTTTATGATAATTTGTGCAGGAGAGAGTGAGCAGTTTGATTTTGCTTTGCCAGTTGGCATTAGCATGACAGACGTGGCTATTAATTTAACGCGTTTGTGTTTGTCTCAAAAACCAAAATTTATATTGTTCGTCGGTACGGCAGGTTCGTATGGAGAAAAGAAAGTTTTTGACATTATAGAATCAAAAACAGCATCGAACATAGAAAACAGTTTCCTTACGGGAGGTTCATATACTCCTATAGATAATATGGTTTCCACTGCAGAAGATGTTTCACGTGAAACAATAGTGAATACCTCTAATTATATTACTACAGATAAAAGCTTAGGTAAGAAGTATCTTTCTAAAAATATCCATTTGGAAAATATGGAATACTATGCCGTACTGAAAGTAGCAAAATCTTTTGATATTCCTGCTGCAGGTGTTTTTATCGTAACAAATTATTGTGATGAAAATGCACATAAAGACTTTATGGATAATCATAAAGAAGCAATGCTTAGATTAACTAAGTATATTAAAGAAAGTAAATAAATGAGTAAAAAAATAATACAAGATCTGACAAAAGAAGAGTTAGGTGAACTGATCAAACCTTCTTTTCGTGCAAAACAGATATACAACTGGATCTACCATAAGTATGCAGACTCGTTTGAGGAGATGAAAAACCTTCCTAAAGAGATGAGAGAAAAGCTGGATGAAGAGTATACTGTTGCTCCTCTCAAAACCGTAATGGTACAAAACTCTAAAGACGGAAGCCGCAAATATCTCTTTGAACTTCATGACGGTCATACGGTTGAAGCAGTACTTCTTTTAATGAGAGATAAGGAGTACCATGAAGATGGCTCTGTAAAGCATCAGGAACGCTATACGGTCTGTATCTCATCTCAGGTAGGGTGCAAGGTAGGGTGTGCCTTTTGTTTGACCGCAAAGGGCGGTTTTATGCGTAACCTGACTGCTGGGGAAATCGTAGAACAATTACGAATGATCAAAAAGGACAATAAGATCGATGCCAACCGTCGTGTCAATATTGTCTACATGGGAATGGGTGAACCACTTGACAACCTGACAGAGGTGGCAAAGTCAGTAAAGATATTTGCAGACCCGGAAGGTATGGCTATTGCCACACATAGACAAACTATTTCAACTTCAGGGCTCAGTACGAAGATAGAGAGACTGGGTAAGATGGAGTTAGGGGTGAATCTGGCTATCTCATTACATGCAGTTGACGATGAATTGAGACAACAGTTGATGCCTATTAACAAAGCGTATAACATTGCCTCTATTATCACGGCTGTGAAAAACTTTCCTGTCAATGACAGAAAAAGAGTCATGTTCGAGTACCTTGTCATCAAAGATGTCAATGATGATATCTCTGCAGCAAAGAAACTGCTCTCACTTCTGGATGGGATTAAAGCAAAAGTAAACTTGATCTATTTTAATCCGTATGGGGGTACGGAATTTAAACGTCCGAGTGAAAAAGATATGAAAACCTTCCAGGAGTATCTGACTAAAAGAGGATTACATTGTACGATCCGTGAGTCTAAAGGATTAGATATATCAGCAGCCTGTGGTCAGTTAAGAGAACAAGAATTAGAGGGGGAGGAATAATGCCAAGTTTGGAACTTTTTATGTTAGGATTTATCATCCTTGTCGCGGCTGTTGGAGTAGGTTGGTTTATTTATGAATCTCGAAGTGATGAGGAGAAATAGATATTGGTTTCATATGAAATCAATAACATCTTTTTAGGTTTTAATTTCTCTTTGTTCCTTTTCTTTTTTTTCATGCGCAAAAAAAGAGGAACGAACCCAAAAGAAAAAAGCACAAGCGACACAGGTTGTATGTAAATTTAAAACTTATGACTGACAAAGAGTTGTTATTCTTGATAAGTGGGTAAGTGGCGATAGCCCATTTTAATATAAAACAGTGTCACTACGAACAACCTTGAAAGCGAAGTGATTCGAAAGTAGTGACGATTTTTTGCTTCGTTTTTTCTAAAAAAATGATGAGAGAAACAATACCTCAATTATGACTTTTAGGGCAATTTTTAAAATCAATTTATTTTTTATTAAATACTCTTCTTTCTTTTTCACAGATCAAATCTTTCATCTCAGAAAAATTACTTTTACTCTCTATATGAAATTTAGACCCCATGGTAAAGCTCAAGCTCTGTGCATGTAGCATTAGCCTGCTTGCCCCCATCTCTATCATACGTTCTTCAGGGCTTAGCTCCTCTTCGAGATAGGCATTGGCAGCTTGGAAGGATGTACCATAAATAGGATCACCCAAAATAGGATGTTTCACGTGAAACAAATGGACTCTTATCTGATGGGTTCTTCCTGTATGAGGATAGCAGGCCACTAGGGTAGCATCAAGCGTTTCATCATACCGAAGTGGAATAAAGTCAGTATGTGATGCCTTCCCCTCATTAGAGATAAAGACCTTGTGTTTGGTTTGGCTATAGTCATTGTTTATCTTGATGCGTTCACTCGAAGAAAAGGATTCGGTGAGTTTACCATCCACCCATGCAAGGTAAGACTTTTTAATACTTCTGTCTTCAAATGACATCTTCAGATAAGACTCTGATTTTTTATGTTTGCTTGCCAAGAGCAGTCCCGAAGTTTCCATATCTATACGATGCACAGCATTGGCATTGTCACCGGCAATACTACGAATTTCATCAAGAAGTGAATAGGGGGTTGCCATGGTATTGGGGTGGACCAAAACACCGGAATACTTCTCAAAGACCATAAAGTCTTTGTTGTGAAAAAGAGGACTGTTCCCCTGTGATGAAGGTTTAAAATAGACGACTTCTATTTCACCCTCTATGGACTCTCCAGTATTAAATATAGATTCACCATTGATAAGCAGTCTGCCTTTTGCCAATACACGTTGAGCCTGCCCCTGAGTAAAGTTAAAGGTACGCATAATAAATAGAAAAGCGGGCATTTTCTTGGGTACGGTAAATTTCTCTTTGACAAATGGCATCTCTTCTTCACCTTTATATAACTGCTATTTTGGTAGAATTGTATCAAATTTTTATACACATAAGGGTATGCAATGGTAGAAAGATATGCAAGAGAAGAGATGACAAAACATTGGACACAACATGCAAGATATGCAGCATGGCTTGAAGTTGAAAAAGCAGCTGTTAAAGCATGGAATAAATTAGGGCTTATCCCTGATGATGATTGTGAAAAGATTGTTAATAATGCTACATTCTCAGTTGAGAGAATAGAAGAGATAGAAGCTGTTACAAAACATGATTTAATCGCCTTTAATACAAGTGTAAGTGAAAGTCTTGGAGATGAGTCAAGATGGTTCCACTATGGTATGACTAGTTCAGATGCAGTTGATACAGGTGTTGCTCTTCAAATGAAAGCTTCACTGGAAATTATCATAGAAGATACAAAAATGCTAATGGAATCAATTAAAAAAAGAGCTGAAGAGCACAAGATGACTCTCATGGTAGGAAGAAGCCATGGTATTCATGGTGAGCCTATCACATTTGGTTTAACTTTAGCAGTTTGGTATGATGAGATGGCTAGACACTTAAAGAACTTAGAGGAGACTATGGAAGTTATTTGTGTTGGTCAAATCTCTGGTGCTATGGGTAACTTTGCACACGCTCCACTAGAACTTGAAGAGTTAGCAATGGCTGAATTAGGATTAAAACCTGAACCTTGTTCAAATCAAGTAATTCATAGAGATAGATATGCAAGATTAGCAACTACTTTAGCTCTTATGGCTTCAACTATCGAAAAATTTGCAGTACAAGTTAGACACTTACAAAGAACAGAAGTTTATGAAGCGGAAGAATTTTTCGCCAAAGGGCAAAAGGGATCTTCTGCTATGCCACATAAAAGAAATCCAATCCTTACTGAAAACATCACAGGTCTTGCTAGAATGATCAGATCATATGCTGCTCCAGCTATGGAAAACGTTGCATTATGGCATGAAAGAGATATCTCTCACTCATCTACTGAAAGATTTTGGCTTCCAGATGCGTTTATCACTACAGACTTTATGATGCACAGAATGAACAACGTAATTGCAAACTTAACTGTAATGCCTGAGAACATGATGAGAAACCTTAACCTTACTGGTGGACTTGTTTTCTCTCAAAGAGTACTTCTCGAGCTTCCTAAAGCTGGAGTAAGTAGAGAAGATGCATATAAAATTGTCCAAAGAAATGCTATGAAAGTTTGGGATGAAATTAAGCAAGGTAAACCAACTACTAATGACGAAGGTGAATCTTTATACTTAGGACACTTACTTGCAGATGAAGAATTAAGATCTAAACTTTCTGAAACGCAAATAAGAGAGTGTTTTAACTACGACTATTATACTAAAAATGTAGATGCTATTTTTAAAAGAGTTTTTAAATAAGCCTATAGGACATCATCTTGTATGGGAGATTTCACGCTGTACGAAAGTTACAGTTTTGAAATCTCCAGTACAACCTAATACACTCTAATCATCTTATGGTTTTAGTGTTACTTTTTTCATTCTTTTTTCCTATAAATAAACCTTATATTTTTTGAAACTTCCCACTCAGACAGCCTTTCAAAAACTATCACGAAAGCTTATAAAAAAGATGCCTAAAAATGATACAACTTTTCAAAAATACACAAGGTAAATTTGAGTAAAATCGATTTAATCATTGTCATGAAAATAAGATGACAAAGCAAGACAAAAGGACAGGGAAATATGATCAGAGTTGTAAAACGAAATGGTAGAGTAGAGACTTTAGATGTAGCAAAGATTCAAAAGTATACAGCTGCATCAGTAGAGGGACTTGTACGTGTAAGTCAAAGTGAACTTGAAGTGGATGCAAAACTTCAGTTCCGTGACATGATCAGCTCCGAAGAGATACAGCAGACATTGATCAAAACAGCCGTTGACAAGATTGACATTGACAGACCTGACTGGACATTCGTAGCGTCAAGACTTTTTCTTTACGATATCTACCATAAGGTAACAGGCTTTACAGGGTACAACCACTTACGTGAACATTTTGAGCGTGGAGAGAAAGAGGGGCGTATCGTTCTTGGGCTCAAAGAGAAGTATGACCTTGATGATCTTAACGATTACATTAAACCTGAGCGTGATTTACAGTTTACCTATCTTGGTATCCGTACACTGTATGACAGATATTTACTGAAAGACCGTGCAGGTGTACCTATTGAATTGCCTCAGCAACTCTTTATGGGTGTGGCAATGTTCTTGGCACAAAATGAATTTGATTGTCAAACATGGGCGAAAAAGTTTTATGACATCCTGAGTAAATTTGAAGTGATGGCTGCAACACCAACATTGTCAAATGCCAGAACACCAAGACATCAACTGAGCTCTTGTTACATCGGGTCAACACCTGACAACATTGAAGGTATCTTTGACGGATACAAAGAGATGGCATTGCTTTCTAAGTTTGGTGGAGGGATCGGTTGGGACTGGTCACTGGTTCGTGGTATGGGTTCATTTATCGAT
>CALDBH010000109.1 GCA_937938065.1 uncultured Sulfurovum sp.
AAACCTGATGTGGCTAAATTACCTCCTAAACCTTGTAAATAGAGATAAAAAGAAAGCAAAAGTGAAAACCTTATAAAATATATAACTTTATAAGGTTTTCTATTTATTAATTTTTCCATTTTTCACTACATAAGAATCCGACATATTCACTGAGTGATAGATGGTAGTTCCATACTTCTTGCTGTAGTACTGCAGTAATAGTTTTTGAAGTGTCGGTTCTATAGAAGGGGTAAACCACCCGTTGTTGCTCAATACGATCATCTTTTTTGGCGTACCTTCGTAGAGTTTTTCACAGGTGGCTTCAAAACAGATGGCATTTCTGTAGATTTCCCCGTCTATTTTGTAGTCTACGACATTTGGACTGGCTACATAATCTACCGCACCATCATAAAATATTTTGTTGACCCAGTTGCTTAAAAAGTCCGGCAGAGGGTTGCTTTCTCCGAAGGGAACCAGTATCACTTTATTGGCTACAGAGACCTTGTTATCTGTAAAAATATAGGTTGAGTTTCGTGGTGTTTTCCCATCCCAGTAGAGACCGCCTGTGACAATGGAGATATGTTTTGCTTTTTCCTGCAGTCTGCCTAGGAGTTTTGATCGATTGAGAAAGATGGGAAAGACAGATTCGGGGAGAATGATAAGCTTCTTTTTGTCTTCTATAGCTTGGTCTATATGCTTAAAAACATTTTCAAACTGTTTGGGATGAAGTGTTTCGTTCCATTTGTCCTGGACGGTTGTATAGGTAGTGATGAGTGTGATCTTCTCTTCTGATTTGGTATGTGTCGAAAGGTTTGACTGATAGGCAAACATAATGAGTAAAAGATAGATGAATTGCTGTTTCCAAATGCTCAGAATAATGGCAGATAAAATGATGGCAAACTGCCATTTTGTTATACCCAGATAACTCTCTACAAACATGAGTTCGGGTTTGAGCCAGTCAAAAGAGAAAGGATGGATATAGCTTAAGATGAAAAGACCGAAAGCCTTGAGGATCAAAGGAGGTAATGTGTTGGAAGTCGGCAGAAATGAAGTGATCTTTTGACTGATCCATGCAATGAGCCAAAAGAGTACTCCGTAACTTAACATGATGATGGCTATTTCTATGGGGACAGCCCAAACCATACCATAATGCTGAAGGCTTAAAGCAATCCACCAAAACCAAAACAGTCCTATGAATGTACCAGAGAGGAACCAAACCTTTTGTTCTTCTTGCAGCAAGAGATAGAGTGTGGTAACTCCTAAAATGGTGTTCACTAGAGGATGTGAGAACCCCCAATGATTAAGGTAGATAAAGCCTGAACTTAAAAGTGCTATTATCAAGGCTCTTGTTAGTTCAAAGGTGCTAAAATATTGGCTAATTTTATACATAAAGGCTTTCCATGGAACAACTTGGCTCATTTTTACCCCTCATTATCTTATTTGCGATTTTCTATTTTTTGATCATCAGACCACAGCAGAAACATCAAAAAGCACATAAGGCAATGCTTGAAAGTCTAGCGAAAGGTGATCACATCATCACTACTGGTGGTCTTATGGCTGTTATTGTTAAACCTGAAGAAGATTTTATCAAAATCAAACTAAATGATGACACTATAGTGAAATTAGACAGAGCATATGTTGCAAAAAAGGTTGAGTTGGGTGAAGACGCTTAATTTTAGGGTAATACTTTTTGCTTTTGCACTTATTTTTGGTGTGGTTTTCTCTGTTCCTTCTTTAACGCAAAGTGAAAGTGGCAAGAAAATCACTTTAGGGCTTGATCTTCAAGGTGGTTTACATATGCTCCTTGGGATCAAAAGTGAAATTGCGATCGAATCACGTATTAAATCTATGGCGGCATCCGTAAAGTATATCTTTGACGATGAAGAGATCATCTTTGATGAACTTCGTATGGTGGATGGTGAAAAGATCACTTTTGAACTTCTTGATACAGATGATGTAACTAAGGCCAAAGAACTTCTCAAAAAAGAGCTTGAAGGTACAGTCGTTATTGACAATGGATTGAAATTTTCATTGGCTATGACGGAAGCTGAAGTGGAACGTACAAAACAAAATGCCATTCAACAAGCAGTAGATACTATCAGAAACAGACTCAATGAGTTTGGACTTGCAGAACCAACGGTAGCAAAACAGGGTGAAGATAAGATCCTTGTAGAGGTACCAGGTATCAAAACGCAAGAAGATGAACAGCGTATCCGTGAACTCATTGCACGTGCTGCACATTTGCAACTTATGGCTGTAGATGAAGACAGAAACACAAGAGTAAACACGATGAGTGTACAAGAAGCAAAAAGTTTTGGTGATGTGATACTTCCTGATGTAAACACAGATGAAAAGTATCTGCTTCGTGCGATTCCCGTACTGGATGGTTCTATGCTGACAGATGCAAAGGTAGGTTTTGATGAGAGCAATCAACCTGTCATTAACTTTACACTGAACGGACAGGGTGCCAAAATATTTGGAGACTTTACAGTTGTCAGTGTAGGGAAACGTATGGCAGTTGTTTTGGATAATAAAGTTTACTCAGCACCGAACATCAACGAGCGTATCGGTGGTGGACGTGT
>CALDBH010000110.1 GCA_937938065.1 uncultured Sulfurovum sp.
GATTCTCTCTTTGATGTGATATGCCTGCCATAGAGCAAGATTACTTGCTCTTGTTGCGATAATTAATTTTTCCACTGTTTACCTTGTATACATCTGCCTAAGACAAAGTCCTATACATACGCTAACTATATTATTTTATGAGCTTTTTATACCCGTCACGCATTTTATCCCACTTACCATCTACATAGATAGTAGGTGTACCTGAAACCATCATTTTACCTGCAGCCATTTCATCTGCTCTCATTGCTGCTTTTACTTCTTTTGCATCTACCTGTGCAGCAGTCACACTATAACCTGCATGGCTTTTGACTGCTGCAAGTATCTTAGTCATGTCTGTCTCTTTTGGATTGATCTTCAATGAATAGATCTTTTCAACCACATCCATTTTACCTTCATGTTGTGCAACATGCATCACACGTGTCAGGATGTCTGAAACCGGATGTATACGAAGCAACGGCAAATGGTAATAATAGACTGCAATTTTTGTAGGGTTCTCTCTAGATGCTTTAAAGATTGCCGGTACCACTTCTTGGCAGAATGGACATTGAGGATCAGAGAAGATCAGTATTTTATGTTCTGCATCTTTGTTACCAAAAAACAGGTGAGCATCATCATAATAACTCTGAGGTACAGTAGGTTTGATCTCATCTCTGTAGTCATTTCCCGTTTTTAGATTCACTAAATGTCCTGTAACAAGTCCATCTTTCACAAACATCATTTCAGGTGCATGTATCTCTTTTTTCTGATACTCTAGATCCATAGTCGTTAAGAGAATAGTCCATCCTGGTAATCTTTCATCTGTTTTAGACTCAAGAACCGTCACACCTTTTACTGTGACTTGTGGGTTTTTCACCACCGCCTTTTTAACATATTTAACTAATAATTTATTATCTGGCTGTGCGTTTGCACTAAGAGCTACGGTCGCTGTGACTGTGCTCATCAATAATTTCGACATCAATGACATTATCATCTCCTTGTTTGGTAAAATGTGTTGTTCGTTCAGGTGTTATTTTAGCAATAAATTGTAAATAAACCGTGTAAAAAAGTGCAATAACGCCTAAAAAATCACTAAAGACTCCCGGGATAATGAGAAGTATCGCACCGATAAAATAAGACATGCTTGCATTTTGGAATCTTCTCATATCAAGTTTACCCTGTCTCATCGACTGCATATTGCCCATCATCGTTTGGGATGACTTTTGTAAAAGCATCATTCCTAAAGCAAAACTAAGTACGATCCATACCACTGACCAAAAGAAACCTATGGTCTCTCCAGTCTTTAAAGAAAGATAGAGTTCGATAAGAGCAAAAGGTATAATTAAAAAGATCATTTAAAATCTTTCTGACAATAGATCAGCTATGGTTTCAACAGAGACTTCTTCTTTTACCATACCATCTCTGCTTAAAAACTCTACTATACCATCTGAAAGTTTTTTACCTATAACTACCGCATGTGGAACACCGATGAGCTCATAATCCTTCATCTTAGCCCCAAATCTGTCTTTTCTTTCGTCAAGTAGGACATCCACACCTTTAGCCAACATCGCTTCATAAAGTTTTTCGCCTAAAGCTACCTGCTCCTCATCTTTGATATTCGAAACAATGACCTGTAGATCGAACGGTGCAGATTCTTTCGTCCAGATACACCCTTTATCATCATGGTTCTGCTCGATAATGGCTGCAAGTAAACGGCTTACACCTATACCATAGGTTCCCATGACCATCGGTTGTGATTTACCGTTTTCATCTAAGAAGTTTGCAGCTAACGGTTCAGAGTATTGTGTTCCTAGTTGGAAAATATGCCCTGCTTCTATCCCTTTGGTGTAACGCAATGATCCACCACAAGTGGCACAAGCGTCTCCCTCTTGAACTGCTGATATATCAGCATATGATTTTTCTTCTGCAGTGAGACTGTCTAGCCCTTCTAAAGCATTGTCTACAACCAGTGTTTCTATCGTCGCTGTCTCTTCATACTCCACAAGGTCATTTGCATTGACCGCATTACATGCTTTTACATCCTGAAGTTCTACAGATGCAGGTAAAGCAAAATGTACTACTTTTGTTACCCCTTCATCGTAAAGTGCCTTCATTGCAATAATTTTTATCTCTGTAGATGCATCATATGTTTTTGGTTTTGCAACAGCAGCTTCTATATTGGCTCCATAGTCACAGTCATCACATACCACGATCGGATCTTCACCAGAGTCAGCCAGTACCATAAACTCTTTACTTCCAGATCCACCGATTGCACCAGAGTCCGCATCTACTACTCTAAACTCTAGTCCAAGGCGTGTGAATATTTTTTTATACGTCTCTTCCATCAATGCAAATTCTCTTTGCATATCTTCAGTAGAAGCATGGAAACTATAGGCATCTTTCATCAAAAACTCTCGTCCACGCATCAGACCGAATCTTGGTCTGATCTCATCACGGAATTTGAGATTGATCTGATAGACATTTAAAGGAAGTTGTTTATAACTTTTAACCGTTTGTCTCACAAGGTTTACCATCATCTCTTCATGCGTTGGTCCTAAAATAAAGTCATTATTTTTACGGTCTTTAAAACGTAATAACTCTTTACCATACTTCTCTAAACGACCGCTCTCTTCCCAGAGTGCTGCAGGAGTAACAAAAGAAAGGCTTACCTCTTGACATCCCGCTTTGTCTAACTCCTCTTTTACCACTGCATGTACTTTATCAAGTATCTTTTTACCCAAAGGTAAAAAATTATAGAGTCCACTTCCGCCTACTGACTGTATAAATCCACCCCTTATAAGGTAGATATGACTTGCCAATGTTGCGTCATTTGGTGTCTCTTTGGTTGTAGGGATTAATAATCTTGAAAATCTCACGCGTTGTATCCTTTTGTATGATGGTCATTTTTATACTGTTTTAAGTCAATATTTTCTGTATCGATATTGAACATTTTTTTTACTGACTCTATACAGTTTGAATTTTTCTTATCTGCAGAAGAGTGTCTGAGGTTTTGTGTAGGTTCATGTAAAAAACGATTGAACATTTGCTCTGCCATTTTGCGCATGTTCTCTTCAACATCTGCTGGCACAAAACCTTTTTTTATCGCCCGTTGCATCTCAATATCTATGGCTTCATTTACCTGTTCTCTCATCTCTTTGATCACCGGTTCTATGGAGAGTGCTCTTAGCCATGCATAAAACTCTTCTCTATATCTTTCTACTATCTCTGCTGCTCTTACTGCTTGTTCTTCACGTAATGCATGATTGTCTTGAGAAATGGTACGAAGATCATCTATTCGAAAGATCTGCAATTTCTCTAACTCCATCTCTTCGATATCTCTAGGAATTGCCATATCAAACCAGAGTCTTGGTAGAGTCTCATTTTCTATCAGATCTCGTGTAATGATAGATTCTCTCGCCGCAGTTGCAGAGAAAATAAGTCGGTAACGATTTACATACTTTTGAAGTTTTTCCATTGGTGCTGCTTTCACATTTTCACCCAATTTATTGGCTACAAGTTCAACTTTTTCTTGGTCTCTTCCCAACATTATCACATCACACCCTGCTCTAAGCAGATGTTTTGCGGCAAGGACACCCATTTCACCTGCGCCTATGACAACTGCTGTCATACCGGCCATATTGTCACCTAAGATCTTATGCGCCTGTGCCACAGCGACGGATGCTATGGAAATAGGATTTTGGGAGATGTTAGTAGCATTACGTACTTCTGCTGCACACTTCACAGCATAAGAGATGATGCGGTTCAGTTTACGTCCTGCAGTTCCATTACTATGAGAAAGCATAAATGCCTCTTTTACCTGTCCTGTGATCTGTGACTCACCTACAACCAAAGAGTCCAATGAAGAGACCACAGAAAAGATATGCTGTACAGCCTCTTCATCATCATAACGTACACCTGTCGACTTCACATCATAAAAATTCAATTCACTTTTCTGACTCATCAATCCCAATACGGTATGATAACTTGAAAAGTTATCACGTGTTGCCAATACGATTTCAACACGGTTACAGGTAGAGACAATAAATGCTTCATGAATAAAATCAAATTCAACCAGTTGATTCAGCATTTCTATTTTTTCTTCATTATTGGCAAATGCCAACTTCTCTCTCATGCCCTGATCACAATTTTTATGGGAAAAACTCATTACTTGATAATACATTAAAAATCCCTTTCGATCATCTGCATCGCGATATTGGAGAGTGCGCTTTCATCTTTATCACTCATCAGTGTTATCGCCTCTTCTATCAGTACTTTGGCTTCTTCATAACTTTTTTGTATCACTTGATGTTCCTGCATTTTCATTTTGATCCAAAGTTGCTCTTCGGAAGAGAGCTTCTTTGCATGGAGTGATTTTAATTTCTCTTTTTCATCCCTACCCCATAGTTCATAAAGATACATATATGGCAGTGTCGTTTTCCCCTCTTCAAAATCATGTAAAGCGGGTTTACCTAATGTAGCAGCATCAGCCGTAATATCAAGCAGATCATCTATCATTTGAAATGCAATACCCAGATTTCTACCGTATGTCATATAAGCATCTTTAGACTTACCGGCTAATAAGGCTGCAGCACCTGCACTTGCTTCCATAAGAGAAGCCGTTTTTTGGTATATCATCTCAAGATAAACATCTTTGTCTAAGTTAAATTTTTTTGAGAGTGAAACATCTTTAAGTTCTCCAAGGCTGAGTTGAACAACAGCATTTGAGATCACTTTAGCCACATCCGGACCAATATTATTTAACTCTAAAAAACCTTTTGAATAAAGGATATCGCCAAGCATAATAGCTGTTTTGTTGCCATAGAGTGCATTGAGAGAAGGTTTTGAACGTCTGGTATAGGCATCGTCTATAACATCATCATGTAAGAGGCTTGCAGCATGTATCATCTCTACAATAGCAGCAGTCTTTACTACAGAAAGGCTGTTCCCTGCTATTTTCAAAATAAGTTTTGCACGTAATCTTTTACCATGAGGAAGTAGCGCATAGAGTCCACTTACCTCTTTATCATTCAGATCAGCTATAAATTGTTCAATTTTTCTCTCAACAGCACTTAACACGTACATAGTCCTTATTCACACAGAGTAACGATGGATATTACTCATGTTATCCAAATATTTATTTTGTAAAAGTCAATAATTATAGCCAAATAGTTTTAATAGTGTTAGTTCTTAATTGTTTTTATCTATATACCATTCAATAGGTTTCGGTTCTCCCAAATAATATCCTTGAGCGTATTGGATACCTAAGTCCTTGATGCTGTTGTAGATATCTTCATCAGAAACAAATTCAGCAACCAATTCATATTGAAAAGATTCAGCTAATTCCTTAATTGATCTGATGACTGTTTTAGCATGATCAGGTGAATTCTTCAACTCCTTAATAATACTTCCATCAATTTTTAAAATATCTATGTTCAACTTTATTAAATAACTATAACTCGCATAACCACTTCCAAAATCATCAAGGGCTACTTTGGAACCAAAAGCCTTTAATTGCTGTAAATAGAACATGATCTTCCCATAATCTTTCACTTCATGCTCTTCGAGAATTTCAAAAGTCAATCTATTTGCGACATCTCTATTTTGATATAAATTATGTGTAATTAGTTTCATCATATCCGCATTATCTAGATCATCTAGATCTACATTCATACTTATTTCCACATTCTTATATTTCTGCAATGTTTTAAATACTTCTCGTAATACCAACTTACTCATTTTAATATATTGACTTGTCCCTTTTACTAATTTCATAAAATGAAAAGGTTCAATAAGTTTTTCTGGGTCCTCTTTATCAATAAGTCTTACTAAAGCTTCATACTTGATAATTTGTTTTGTTTGTGTCTCAAATATAGGCTGATAAAGACATATTAACCGTTCTTCTTCCAATGCTTCTTTAATATAATCTATATTGTTATAATAGGCGTTACTAATTTCTGTAATATTTAAGATGGCTAAACCGTCTTTACCTTTACTTTTAACTTCTAAAAGTTTTTCATCCAACAATCTTTCTATATGTTGTATAGAGGTAGTGTCATCAGGAACATTCATTGCACTCATTGAAACAGTTAAATATTGTATTTCATTACCTACAAGATATTTCTTTTCTTTTAACACATCAAAGATGTTTTGTGCTTGTTCTTCTACTTCACCCTCTGATTTAGGTGAGACAATTAGAAACTCTGCACCCCCTGTACGTACAATTATTGCATTAGAAGACAAAATAGAAGAAAGTACTTGTGTAAACTCTTTAAGAATCATATCACCAGACTCGTAACCAAATTTTTGGTTGACATCTTTAAATTCATCGATGTCCAGTAACATGATATTATAATTATCCATTCTATTCTTATCAAAGAACTCTAGTAAATATTGCTTTTTAAACACAGAGGTCAAATCATCTATAGTAAGCTCTTTACGGATTTTATAATATCTATATGCGAGGAAGATCAATAAGTGTAAACTTACAATCAAAAATACTTGCATCATCCATACAACTCTCATCAATGGAGAGTTGAAATTATTGAGGTGTTCACCAAAAGATTCAGAAAGGTCCAAAACCAAAAGTGCTTCTGTTTCATTTTCATCAACGATAGGATAAACCAATGACAACCAGATTTGTTCAACACCTTCATG
>CALDBH010000111.1 GCA_937938065.1 uncultured Sulfurovum sp.
TAAAAACACACAAAAGACCACTAACGCTATGAAGCTTGTCTCTTCTGCTAAATTAAAAAGAACAGAAGAGCTTGCTAAAAGATCTAGAGTCTATGCTGAGAAATTGACTGGGCTCTTAAATGAGATCGCTCAAAAAATGCAGCAGTCTAATGCTGACGGTATAGACAATGTCTATTTTAAGGATGCAGAAAATCCTAAGATGGTAGACATTGTATTTATTACAGCAGACAAAGGTCTTTGTGGTGGTTTTAACTCACAGACAATCAAAAGAGTAAATCAGATGATTGCTGAGTATCAAGCACAGGATGTGAAAGTACGTCTTAGAGCAGTAGGTAGAAAAGGTATCGATTATTTTAAGTTCAACAATGTTGAATTAAACAATGAAATCGTAGGACTTTCTGCTGCACCTGACTTTAAGCAAGCTGCAGAGTTTATCTCTGAAGTGGCTGAATCATATGTAAATGGTGAGACAGATAAGATCATCTTGATCCACAACGGTTATGTAAATATGATCACTCAAGAGATAAGAGAAGATCAGGTTTTACCAGTGGATTCATCAAAACTAGTACTTGATGCTGTTTCAACTTCTGAACTTGAAGTAGAACCAGATGATGACGATACACTTCTTGATGCATTGGTTAAGCGTTATATTGAGTATACAATGTATTACTCACTTATCGATTCATTGGCAGCAGAACACTCTGCTCGTATGCAAGCGATGGACGCAGCAACTAGCAATGCTAAAGAGATGGTAAAAGAACTTACTGTGAAGTATAACAAAGCAAGACAAGAAGCCATTACTACTGAACTCATAGAGATCATCAGTGGTATGGAATCAATGAAATAATTAGAGGAGAAGTAATGACAGGTAAAATAGTACAAGTCTTAGGTCCCGTTCTCGATGTGGATTTTACAGACTACCTACCAGAGATTAATGAAGCGTTAGAAACTACGTTCGTGGTTGATGGTAAAGAACAAAAATTGGTTTTAGAAGTAGCAGCACAATTAGGTGATAACAGAGTTAGAACAATTGCTATGGATATGAGTGAAGGTGTTGTAAGAGGTCAGGAAGTGAAAGCTACTGGCGACTCTATCAAAGTTCCTGTAGGTGAAGAAGTTCTTGGACGTATCTTCAACGTTATCGGTGATGCTATCGATGAAGCTGGTGATGTAAATGCCAAAGAATACTGGTCAATCCACAGAGATCCACCAGCATTTGAAGATCAAAGCACAAAAACAGAAGTATTTGAAACAGGTATCAAAGTAGTTGACCTTCTTGCTCCTTATAACAAAGGTGGTAAAGTTGGACTATTCGGTGGTGCTGGTGTTGGTAAAACCGTAATTATTATGGAACTTATTAACAACGTTGCAATGAAACACAGTGGTTACTCTGTATTTGCCGGTGTTGGTGAAAGAACACGTGAAGGTAACGACCTTTACTATGAAATGAAAGAATCAAACGTACTTGACAAAGTTGCACTGTGCTACGGTCAAATGTCAGAGCCTCCAGGTGCACGTAACCGTATCGCTCTTACTGGTCTTACTATGGCTGAGTACTTTAGAGATGAGATGGGTCTTGATGTATTGATGTTTATCGATAATATCTTTAGATTTGCACAATCAGGTTCAGAGATGTCTGCACTTCTTGGTCGTATCCCTTCAGCTGTTGGTTACCAGCCGACACTTGCTAGAGAGATGGGTGCACTTCAAGAGAGAATTACATCTACAACTAAAGGTTCTATTACTTCTGTTCAAGCAGTATATGTACCAGCGGATGACTTGACTGACCCGGCACCAGCGTCTGTATTTGCTCACTTAGATGCTACAACAGTACTTAACAGATCTATTGCTGAAAAAGGTATCTATCCTGCGGTTGATCCATTGGATTCAACTTCAAGAATGCTTGCTCCGCAAATTGTTGGTGAAGAACACTATGGTATCGCTAGAGGCGTACAACAACTTCTTCAAAAATATAAAGATCTTCAGGATATCATTGCGATTCTTGGTATGGATGAGCTTTCTGAAGATGACAAACTTGTTGTTGAAAGAGCTAGAAAGATTGAAAAATACCTTTCTCAACCATTCCACGTTGCTGAAGTATTTACAGGTTCTCCAGGTGTTTATGTTACACTTGAAGATACACTTGAAGGATTTAAAGGTCTTATCGAAGGTAAATATGATGACATGAATGAAGCTGCGTTCTACATGGTAGGTAACATGGCTGAAGCTATTGCTAAAAACGATAAGATTAACGCTAAGTAATCTTAGTTCTTGTCTTATAAAGGATAATTATGGAACTTATGAAGCTAGAAATAGTCACACCAAACGGTGTGATTTTTGACGCTGAAGTAAAACAAGTAACACTACCAGGGTCAGAGGGTGAGTTTGGTGTTTTAGCCAATCACGCTACTTTGGTATCGTTACTTGACACAGGTGTAATTGTGATCGATAAAGTAGACGGAAGTGAAGTAGCAGTAGCTATTAACTCTGGATATGTAAAAGTCGATGAAGAGAAAACAACTTGTATCGTAGATGGTGCAGTTGCTCTTTCTGGTGATGATAGTGATCTTGCAAAAGCACTTGAAGCAGCAAAAGAGTTACTCAAGAGTACTGAATCTTCTAACACAGCTATCGCAGCAGCGGTAAGCAAAGTTGAGCAAATCGGAAAGTCTTTCTAGTTTGGGCTCTCTTGCTACTTATTTCTTTGAAAGCAGTGCAATAACTATATTTGTACTGCTTTTACTCTCAGTTTATTTTATTGCTACATTTTGGGTATTTTTGGATAGATTTTATATCTTAAATGCGCGTATTGCCTCTGAAGGTAAATCACTTAAAGCACTCTACACAGGCCAGTCAAAATCAGTGGCTAGTAATTCACTTATTTTTACTTATCTGTCTCGTGTTAATACACCAAATAAAGCGATACTCCAAGCTGCATCTTCTGATGCGATACGTGTTTCTACTAAAGGACTTACCTGGCTCTCTATCATCGCTTCTACTTCTCCGTTTATCGGTCTTTTTGGTACGGTTGTAGGGATTCTTGAAACGTTCACTAAATTAGGAGCACAATCGAGTGCTTCTTTGAGTGTTGTTGCACCGGCAATATCTGAAGCACTTATAGCTACAGCTGCAGGTATAGCTGTGGCTATATTTGCTTATTCATTTCATCTGATACTCAAACGTAAGGCTTATGAGTTGAGTTCACTGCTCTCTTCTCAATCAGAAGTGATTTTATCTCAGGTTAACGAGGACTAATCATGTTTAGTTGGGATGATAGTCCAGACTTGAACATTACGCCTCTTGTGGATGTTATGTTGGTATTGATGGCCATTCTTATGGTCACAGCTCCTACTATTACCTTTCAAGAACAGATAGCTTTACCACAGGGTTCAAAAACAGTAAAAGTAGTTAAACCCAAAACACTTACTATCCGTATGGATAAAGATCAAAAGATCTATTTGGGTAAAGATACTTATGCACTAGATACATTTGCAGATGATTTTGTGAATCAATCGGTTAAGTTTGATAAAAACTCTGAAGTCTATATACGTGCGGATGAGACCTTAAGATATAAAAATGTTATGTATCTTCTTAAAAGTGTCAAAGCAGCAGGTTTTGAGAAGGTCTCACTTATAACATTATGATTAAAAAGTCTTCTACGCTTATCTCCGGATTGTTGGCTTTTGGTATTTACATTACTGTCATCGGTATACTGCTTTTCTATTTTAATTCACGTGATGAGAAAAAACCTGTGCATTATGTTAAAAAAAATGAAGAGCGTATACGTATCTCTATGAGTACACCTAAACCACAACCTAAAAAAGAGACCAAAAAACAGCCTAAAAAAGTTGTAAAAGCCAAACCTAAGCCAAAACCAAAACCTAAAAAAACTGTCAAAAAGAAAGTGGTCAAGAAAAAAGTCATTAAAGAGAAAGTAGTTAAAAAACCTAAGAAAATTAAGAAGACTAAAGACCTGAACACTACGAAACCTAAAAAAGTCAATAAACCAAAAGATCTGTTTGCCAATATATCTTCCACCAAAAAAGTAGAAAAGCCTAAGCCTATCAAAGTGACGAAAACACCTGTCAAGCCTAAAAAAAGTGATATAATTAAAGTGATAGATAAACCAAGTGCCAGTGAATTGGTATCAAATGCCTTAAAGATACAAAAAAAGAGTGATTCTGGTATAGAAAATGCCTATTTAGCCAAGATAGAAGAGAAACTCAAGGGTTGGCCTGCACAAAGCGAATATGCAGGAGAGAAGGCAAAAGTATGGATAAAGGTAGAACCCAGTGGATCGTTTAAGTTTAGAGTTATCACTGCATCAGGAAATGAAGCATTTAACTCAGGTCTCATAGCTTACTTAGAGCAGCTGAAAACTATAGGTTTTGGCCAGCATAAGGGAAACAGAGCTTATGAATTAGATGTAGAGTTTGTAGCTACAGAATAGGGGTGTTGAGATGCATAAAACAATAGCATATCAAGGTGTTCAGGGTGCATACTCGGAACAAGCTTGTAGAAATGCTTATGAGACATATGAGACAATAGCTTGTGATACTTTTCAAGAAGCGATGTGGATGGTAGAACGGGGAGATGCAGATCTGGCTATGATTCCTTTGGAAAACTCCACAGCAGGAAGAGTAGAAGAGATCTATAGACTCATTCCTAAAATGGCACTGCATGTCATCGCTGAGCATTTTGAACCTCTAGTACATTGTTTACTTGCCCTGCCAGATGTAAAATTGGAAGATTTGAAATATGTTGCTTCCCATCCTCAGGCATTGGCACAGTGTCATAACAATATATTAGCCTTAGATTTGAAGGCAGAGGCAAAGCTTGATACTGCGGGTGCAGCTAAGGAGTTGGTTGCATTAAAAGACAGACAAAGAGCGGCTATCGCTTCAAGACTTGCAGCTGATATTTACGGGTTACAGATATTAAAAGAAAACTTTGAAGATAAACATGGAAATACTACACGGTTTTTCATACTTTCAAGAGAAAAAAATGTGCCTCCTTATGAGCCATCTAAAAGATACATTACTTCATTGGTATTTCAGGTAAAAAATATACCTGCAGCCCTCTATAAAGTACTTGGCGGTTTTGCAAGTAATGGCATTAACCTTTTAAAGATAGAGAGTTATATGGGAACCCAAATGCTTCCGGGGAGTCAATTTCATATCGATATTGATGGGCATATCGATTCTGAGATTATGAGACTCGCTTTAAAAGAAGTAGCATTTTTTGCAGAAGATGTGAGGATACTAGGTATTTATGAGAGTCATAGACATTATGAATTGGAATATATGATTTAAAAAAGAGGACAGACTATCCCTCTAATACAACTTCATCAAAATAGCCTTTGTGTCTTCTCTACAGAATAAGGATACTCAATATGCTAAAGCGTGTTTAGCTTAATTATGAAGTAATGGTGTTTTTATTATATAAATATTTGATACTAAACTCTTCTTTTGGAATGGGTTTAGAAAAATGGAAACCCTGATAGACAAGATTGTTATCAAGGTTAAAGAGTATCTCTTTTTGTTTTTCATTTTCAATTCCCTCTATAACCAGTGTATAATTGAATTGTTCCGCAATATGAAATATAGTTTTAATGAGTGAAATATCTGAAACTTTATTTTCTATATTGAGGACAAATGATTTATCTATTTTGATCGCATCTAGAGAGAGGTTTTGAATATATGAAAGTGAAGAATATCCTATACCGAAGTCATCTATAGCAAATCGTACCCCGTACTGTTGTAAAGTAGAGATGACTTTTCTCGTACTCTTAAAGTTTTCTACCAATGTTTGTTCTGTGATCTCTAAGGTAATATCTGAACAGTTTAACCCATGACGTTCAATCATACTAAGGTAGCGTGGAGCAAAATTATCTTCCAGAAGCTGTAGTACATTGATATTGATCGATACATATTCTAGACTCCATCGGTTCTGTTTTTTCCATGTGCTTATCTGTATACATGTTTGCTCGAGAATCCACCATGTTGTGTCCCAAAGCAATCCACTTTTAATGAGAAGCGGGATAAATTTATCCGGACTGAGAAGTCCTTTTGTTGGATGTTGCCAACGTAGAAGTGTTTCTGCTGCTATGACTGTATCATCTGACATAGAAACGATCGGTTGAAGAAGAAGTATGAACTCTTTCTCTCTTAATGCATGATGGAGATCAGATTGAAGTGCAAATTGTTCTTGTTGTTCTTGATCGAGTTGAGCATTATAATATGATGTGACTTCTCCCGATCCTTTCGCCTGGTACATGGCAATGTCTGCTCGACGTATGAGTTCCTCTACATCTTTAAAATTTGGTTCTACTGTAACCATACCCACACTTGCAGATAAGAGATGACTGGTGTTATTTATCACCAGTGGTTCTTTAAATATATCTGTTATCTTCTCAGAAAAATGGTGCATTCTTTCTTTCATCACTTCAAGGTTTGTGGAGATAAAAGGTATAACAACAAGAAACTCATCACCCCCCAGCCGGCAGATCTCACAAGAAAAAGTTAAAGCTTTACTCAAACGTCTCGATATATCAATGAGTACAATATCTCCAGTACTATGCCCTAAGGAGTCATTGATATTTTTAAAGTCATTTAAATCAAGGTAGTATAGAAGTGAGTAGTATGTACCATATCGGAGATCTTTTGTGATACTCTGCATATACTCTTCAAACCCTCGTCTATTGAGAAGTGCAGTCAATGAATCCTGGGCTGCGAGAAGACTTAACTGTTCTTGTGCTTTGTACTCTTGTGTTTTATCATCTACAAGACCGATGAAACCTATGCCTTGATCATTACTATCTGTAAACGGGAAATATTTTATATCTACTAATAGCTCTTCACCATTTGGAAGAAAATGTGAATCTTTAGAGACAAGAGATTTCCCTCTGATCACTCTTTGAAGATCTCCAGAAGTACTGTTTTTAAAGACTTTGTATGCAGTTTGTCCAATGATCTTTTCTTGCGGCCGCTGAAAAAGTTTACTAAGTTCTTCATTACAGTTGACAATAGTAGCGTTTGTATCACATGAGAATATACCGATAGGAGCTTCTTCAAAAAAGCTATGTAGCAGTTCTTGATTTTCATGAAGGATTGTTTCCATTTCAGAAATTTTTTCTTCTTTACTGTCAAGCGTTTTTTTCTGTCTATAAGAGTGTAAAATGATATTTGCTTGAGCAAAGAAGTAGATCAGTAATAAGAATGCAAGAATGATCGTTTCGACTTTTGTGATGAGCAGCATTACAACAAAAAGAGGAACATAGAGTATGAGCAGGAAACCTATGGCAGTACGATAATCATAGGACAAGGTATTTGCCTCAGCACTACTCATACCAAGTATGATCACAAAGACAAGCAGTTGATAATAATCACTTAACTGAGGCGTGATAAAAAGAATCAAAATGGCGTACATTAATGCTGTCAGCCATGCCCGAATAACAAATCTTTTGTGCCACCTTTCAGTTGTATATCTTTTTGGATTATTCTTAAAGTCATACGCATCATGCAGTCTCCACAAAGTAAAGACAAGAATAATGCCGTACCAGATAAAAGCAGCATCGCCTACATAAGGAGTGAGTAAGTAGAGAAAGATCGTTTCGAGGAGTATGAGACTGATGAGAGATTTTCTTGCAAAATTATAGACGTTAGTAAGAGTATCTTCGCTAACGACTCTGTGGTGTCTTATTTCAAATATATCTTTGAAGTAATTCATTGAAAATACATCCCTGTCCTTAGTAAGATGAATTGATTTCTTAAAATCAAAAGCAGCACCTACAACTCATATCATGTTATTTAATATGATAACCATTGTAATATTTGTTTTAGCTGTATAAATCGTATATTTATAGTATTTTATATAGTTATATTAATAATTTATCTTTTTTTATATTATTCTCTTTTAGTATTCACTGTTCAAATTCTATCGAGATAGTGTTACCTATGTGTTAGTAAAGTGTTAAAATGAAGGAGTTAAGCTTTGGTCAAATTCTACTGATAGAGATAAATGTCTCAGTATAGCTACTAGTGTAAGAGACTCTAAATATTTAGTAGAAGAGGGCAGACATATAGCCGACTACAGAATTTGTATCGTGACTTACATTCGCAGAGGTACGGTAGTCTAGTAATTTTGAAGAGAGCTTTATATGTTTGGCTGCGAGTATCATAGCTTTGATACCAGTAAGTCCACAAGCATCACATCCCTTTTCAAGTTCATTTAAATCAAGTTTTTCAACACCTTTTAAACAATTTTGATCCAATGCATTTGCTTCTTTAAGGTTATGAAAATGACTCAGATCAGAACTTATGACAACAGCATTGTCTTTATTATTTAAAAGTGCAGTAATGAGATTTGCTAATATTTTTTCAGAGACATCACCATAGATAAGTTCTATGACTTTTGTTTTTGGAAAGTAGTGTTGGATGAAAGGAAGTTGCACTTCGGTAGAGTGTTCTTTCTCATGTGCTTTGGGTTCAAATCCAATGTCAAACTGTTTAGCTAAAGCAAAAAGGTAGGCACTGTCTATCTCTAGGGGTCCGCAAGGTGTTTCATATGCTTCGTAATAGCTTCCGGAGATCCCTTTGAAGTAGTGGTGGTGACTGGGACCTATGACGATGATACGTTTTACGCTTGCCTGCTTTAAAAACCTGTACGCAAAGTTGGCTGTGAATCCACTATAGATATAGCCGGCATGAGGAACGATGATAGCTCTGGGAATAATGCTCTTAATTTCAGGGGGGATCTTCATCGTATCAAATGTATGATTGAATTCTCTGAAATGCATTTTTACTTTGGCACATTCCTTAGGATAGAAGAGACCTTGCACCGAGGCTTTTCGTATCGCATCACTCATCATTTCTCTTTATACATTGTGACAGTATAGGTAGAGATCTCAGGATGCTGTGAGAGGCAGTCATTGTTAAGGTTGGCTTTCATGCATAAGCTAGAGAAGAAATCATCAAATCTAGGTAACTGTTCCCAGACTTGAGGTAAATAGGTAGCATGTTTGCCGTTGAGTTTAAGTACAATGCCATCTTGAAAAGGAACGACCTTACTTCTTAGATCTTCTATAGTGTTATATGCCAACGGTTGAGGTTCTGAAAGAATAGAGACTTCTATCTTAATATGTTGCAGTTCCTCTAATGTCAGTGGTAAAAATCTAGGATCACGTAAGGCAGCAGCCTGTGCATTTGATATAATGTCCTTATAGAGCGGACGATAGGCTTGAAGTGAACCTATGCATCCACGAAGTTGTTCATTTGGCTCTGTGTTGATGGTGACAAAAGCAGCACCATTCTCTTCAAGGCTAGGGTAGGTTTTTAAAGCATGTTCCAGATCAAACTCTTCAGGTTGATTTAACGCGACTAAAATAGCAGCTTTGGCTAAGGCTATGATTACATCATTCACTTT
>CALDBH010000112.1 GCA_937938065.1 uncultured Sulfurovum sp.
CACTTATCTTCCTCTGGGGAAAATACAACAGTAAAGTTTCGGTCAAATTTTACTTTTTTGAGTTCATTTCGTATTTTCCGTGCGAGGGCATCACCATGTGTTTTCCAAATGGAGGCAACTTCTATTTTATTGGTATCATAGCGTTTTGCAGAACCTAGTGCCATAATGAGTTTTTTGTAACATTTTTTGGCTACTTCTATTTTGACGTTAGTTGTGTCTGCTGCATCTATGATGATGTCATAAGGCTCAAAATCAAACTCTTTTACCCAGGCCATGGTCATATGCTGATTGATGGTTTTAACACCAGGATAAAGTTCTTGAAGACGGTCTACTTTTACCATACCTACAGCTTCTGATCCTATCTGTCTGTTTTGGTTTGTCTCATCATACACATCATAGTCCAAGATTGTGATATCACTAACGCCTGAACGGTAAAGACAGTCAAGTGCATAGGAGCCTACACCTCCTATGCCAAGTATGAGTATCTTGGCTTTTTGTAACTTTTCAAAGTCTTCATCTCCAAAGAGCATACGGCATCGTTGGAATCTCATAGCCAGGCATCCAAAGATTTGATATCATCATAGCTTGTCATATCAAGATGAACAGGGGTAATGGAAACATAGCCGTCGTTGATCGCTTCAAAGTCTGTAACATGACCTTGGGTTTCCATCCATCCCAAGGCAGGTAAACCTATCCAATAGTACTCTTTACCTCGTGGATTATGGTGTACTTCTGCATGATGACCATAGAGACGGTTCCCTGCACGTGTGACCTTGAAACCTTTACACTCTGAGCTTGGTAGGGGAGGGATATTGACATTTAAAAATTTACGTGGGGGTAGGGGGAAATCATTTGCAAATATTTTTTCTACGAGGGTTACGATGCTCTCTTTTGCTAGATCATACCCTAGCTCTTTGATGCTTGAGCCATGGTCTTTATATACTTGTGAGATGGCAATGCCGGGGATACCTTGCAGTACAGCTTCCATCGCAGCAGATGCTGTACCTGAGTAGGTAATGTCTTCTCCCATATTTGAGCCTATATTTATCCCAGAGATCACGATGTCCGGTCTGTTCTCTTTGGTGAAAAGTTTATTCAGTGAGAGAAAAACACAGTCTGTAGGCGTACCATCATCCAGTTTGTAAAAATCTTTTTTGACTTCTACAAAATTAAGAGGTCTTGTTAAAGTCAGTGAGTGTCCGCAGGCTGATTTCTCTGTAGTTGGAGCGACTACAGACACATGACCTAAAGGTTTGAGTGCTTCTACCAGTGCTTCAAGCCCTTCAGATTCAAAGCCATCGTCATTTGTAATTAATATTTGCTTCATTCTATATACTTTATGGATTATTTTATCGCTATTATAACCTTTTTGGTCTAATACCTACAATTAGAAACTAATTCATTTTTTTAAAAGGACCTATCGTGCAAAAAGAGCCGATGTTAAAAGAAACCTATAACAGACTTTCAGAAGAACTTGAGCAGTTAAAATCTGTAGAGAGAGGCGTTATTGCCCAAATCATTGATGAGGCAAGGGCACAGGGAGACCTTAAGGAAAATGCAGAGTATCATGCAGCAAAAGAGAAACAAGGTCTTATGGAAGCACGTATAGCAGAACTTACAGATGTAGTGGGTCGAGCACAAGTGGTAGACCCCTCAACACTTGCACATACGAGAGTAAGTTTTGGTTCAACGGTACAACTGACAGATCAAAAGACAGATGAAGAGATATGCTATACCATTGTAGGGGGACAAGAATCAAATCCTACTAAGGGATTGATCTCTATTCAATCCCCTATGGCTAGAGCACTTTTGGGCAAAGAAGAGGGAGATGAAGTGTCACTTACTCTGCCTAGCGGTAAGAGAACATACGACATCGAAGAAGTGTCTTACGTAGAAATAGTACTAGATTAAGAGGGAAAGATATGGTAAAAGTAGGTGTTGTAGGAGCCAGTGGGTACACTGGGCTTGAACTGGTTAAAATGTTAGTAACCCACGGTGGATTTCAGTTGACCTATCTTGCTACCACGCAAGGTGATACGATGATAGAACAATTGCATCCTTCATTGGTAGATGTGATTAGTCTTCCTGTAGAAAAAGCAGATGCTGCCTCTGTAGCTGAACGCTGTGAACTTGTCTTTCTTGCACTTCCTCATAAAGCCTCTATGGGTTTTGCAAAAGAACTTCTGGACAAAGGTGTAAAAGTAGTAGATCTCTCTGCAGATTATCGTTTAGACCTCAATACTTATGAAGAGCACTACTGTGAACATGAAGATAAAGATCATTTGGATGATGCTACCTATGCGCTCATCGAGTATTATAGAGAAGAGTTGAAGGGAGCGAACCTAGCTGCAGGTCCTGGATGTTATCCTACAGCAACACTCCTTGGTATTTTACCGTTCATACCGTATATTGAAACTTCTGCACCTCTTTTTGTAGATGCAAAATCTGGTGTGAGTGGGGCAGGTAAAACACTTAGTGAAACTGCACATTTTGTTACTATAAATGACAACATCTTTGCCTATAACCCACTTAAACATCGTCATGCACCAGAGATAGCAGAGAAGATAGAAAAGGTACATGGTGCTAAAATGAATGTCAATTTTGTGCCTCATCTCATCCCTGCGACACGTGGTGAGTTGGTTTCTGTGTATGCGACGTTAAAAGAAGATATCGATCCACTTGAAGTGTTGAAAAAGCACTATGCCAATGATCCGTTTATCCGTATCAGAGAAAACCCGGTGGACATTAAAAGTACGGCTGGAACACATTTCTGTGACATTTATGCAGCCAAAAACGGCAATGCACTTTTTGTCTCTTCAGCCATAGACAACCTCTTGCGTGGAGCAAGTTCGCAAGCGCTTGTAGCTGCGAATTTGATGTGTGGATATGATGAGGGCATGGGTATCCCAACTATTGCCTATATACCGTAATATCGAATAATAGTAAATAATATGATAACTATAAAAGAGCAGGCGTTATTCATCGCTGACTCACATTACCCCCATCATGGAGATGCTTTTTTAGGTTTACTGAAAAAGCTTGAAAGTGGAGAATTAAAAACCCCTCAACTCTTTTTGATGGGTGACAACTTTGATTTGCTCTTTGGACACAACGACTACATACAGACTTTTTCAAAAGAAGCCATAGTTCTATTGCAAACACTTTCAGAAAAACTTGAAATGTACTATTTTGAAGGCAATCACGATTTTTGCCTCAAAGATGTTTTCCCTGATATGCATGTATACAGCAGAGAAGAACAGCCTGTGATGTTTAAGGTGGGGGAGAAAAAAGTTGCCATCTCTCATGGAGACAAATATGTCACAGGTTTTGGTTATGATCTTTACTGTAAGGTTTTACGAAACAAAACGACATTAACGCTACTCAAACCTTTTGAGAAAATGATCATTGATCATCGTATGAAAAAGTTGTCAAAAAAACATATCTGTTTTACTTTTCATAGTTTTGAAAAAAGAGTAGAAGAGATATTGGAAAATTATACAGAGGCAGATCTAGTAATAGAAGGCCATTTCCATCAGTGTAAGACAGTAGGTAAATACATTTCTTTACCCTCATTGGCATGCCAAGGAATGGTAGGTGTCATTGAAGAAGGAGAAATGCACTTTAAGACACTTTAATGGTTTACATTACACTCTTTACGGTTGCCTTTCTCTCTGCTACACTGCTACCCATGGGAAGTGAAGCTTTACTTCTTTATGACATTTCTCAAAATTATTCACTTGTATTATTATGGACTTTTGCAACAGTGGGTAATACTTTGGGTTCCATGGTGAACTATTGGCTGGGTTTTAAAGGTGAAACCTATCTTGAAGAAAAAGGGCATCTCTCAGTAAAAAAAATGGAAAAAGCAAGAGGTTTTTTTGATAGGTATGGAGGATGGACTCTCCTGCTGTCATGGGCACCCATTATCGGAGACCCATTGACTTTTATCGCTGGAGTGTTGCGCTACAACTTTAAATGGTTCGCACTCATTGTAGCGGTAGCTAAAGGGACACGTTACGCTATAGTCATCTTTTTAGCAAGCAGTTTATCTGTATAGAAAGAACCAAACGGGATAAGTGATAAGATAGAGTAAAGCGCAGTCTCTTTCAAAATAAAGCCATCTTCTTTCTTCGCTTCAATGATCTGGTAGATGAAAGCAAATACAAGTAGACCGTGCAGCATACCTACTATTTTAGTTGCCATAGGGTAACCAAAACTATATTTCATTGGCATAGCGATGAAAAGTAAAATGATAAATGAGATACCCTCTATTTTATTGATTAAACGGAATTTTTGTAATTCAGACATATTTTCTCCTAGTTTGTTTTTGTGAGTATAGCAGAAGAAGTTTAATAATAGAACTCTCTAAATAACCTAGGCACACATAATGGGTTTTGCAAATGTAAGATTTTGCAAGAAATTTTTAAAACATAGCAATAGCTACGTTGAAGGAAATTGCTTGTGAAAGATTGCGTTTGCAAAGCTCACCCTACGGGCATAACTATCTTTCGCCTATGCGTTGTTACTCTTTTTTGACTTAGCTACGGCTAGGACTTCAAAAGAGTGCCTAGCCTAGACAAAAGATAGAGATGTTATGAGTACCTAGGTTATTCAGAGGGTTCTAAAATATTATTTAGGTTATAATTATTTATCTATTGACAAAAAGGGAAAAAATGCAGAATGAAAACCAGAATATACAAAACATACCCGAGTATGATTTTGACATTATAGAGATGATCAAAGCGGGATTCCATCGTATAGAAGGAGTCAAGGGAATATTTCTAGCTGCTTTTGTAGTTTATATGGTTGTTGTCATTGTTTTACAGATCATATTGAGTATTTTCTTTCCTTCGCCACCACCGCCTGCAGAACCAAATCTTTTGAACCAACAGATCGTTACCATTTTAAGTTACCCGGTGATTATGCCACTGATGGTTGGAATTATGATGCTTGCTATAAACTACTCACGTGGAGAGAACATAGAGTTCAAATCTATCTTTAACTATTATCATCTCATGGGAAAGGTGGCATTGGCAGGTCTCCTAATCTACATCATGACGGTCATAGGTTTCGTGCTTCTTATCATTCCAGGTATCTATTTAAGTATTGCGTATATATTTACTTTACCGCTTATAGCCGATAAAGGGATGGATGTTTGGGAAGCAATGGAACTTTCAAGAAAATCTGTAACAAAACACTGGTTCAAAGTCTTTGGCTTGTTTTTCCTTCTAAGCCTTATCATGGCACTGGGCGCATTAGCATTAGGCATCGGACTCATTTGGGCAGTACCATTGTTGTTTATCACACTTTATGGGTTACTTTATCCGTTGATTTTTGATGGGGTAAGCGTTTAAAAGAAGTATGTCCTCGTATCATGAATGAGGACTATGAAGTTATTTTATCCCCTATCAAGTCTGAACACAGATCAAAACGGTTATGCGTCATCAAATGCACTTTACCATGCTCTTCCATGACTTCATCAAAGATGCGTTTAGACAAGGCAAAGCCTACTTCTTGTTCTTTGTCCTCTCCATCCATTGCTGCGAGGTTCATTTCGTCTATAATCGGTTTTGGTACAGAGATACCTGGTACTTTGTCATCTATGAAATTGGCTGTTCTTGCTCTTACGATAGGGAACTGACCTAAAACAAGGTGGGCTTCTTTGGCTGTATCTCTTATGCTTATTTCTTTGGCTTCTTCAAAGAGTGCTAAGAGCTCTTTTGCATTTTCAAGGTCATATACAGGCTGTGTAATGATGGCACGAGCACCATAATCAAGTTTTTTAATCATACGTTTTTTAAGGCTGTTCATGTCTTTTGCAGTAGCATTACTCACAGCAAACGGATAGATGGGCTTAGGTGCAGGTTTTAGTGGCTTATTGCTATAGTCTACACCTTTGTTTAGGTGGTGTATGATGCTTAAAAGCAAGGTAGAGTCACGTTCGAGTACACCTTTAACATCTGGTTGGTCTGAGTATTTTGCAGGGTCACCCGTAAGTGCCAAGATACAACGCAAGTCAAAATCATTTGCTCCAAGTAGGGTAGATTGTAAAGAAAGTTTGTTTTTGTCTCTCATACTCATCGTAGCGATGACAGGTTTGTTAAATGTCTGTTGTACTTTGATGGCAGAGAGTACTCCTGACATCTTGAGTTTTGCTAAAGGGTTGTCGGTACAAGAGAAGCCTGTGACTTTGTCTTGTAAGTTATGTTTCTTGATATCTTCAATGAGACCATCTATAGATGCTCCATGTGGTGGATTGATTTCAACAGTAATAAATCTTTTTTCAAGGCAAAGGACGTCGCAAAATTTTTCAAACATGAATATACTCTTTATAGTTTAATTAGTTATAATTCTATCTAAATAATGCATAGAGGGTTATTACAGAATATCCAATGCACTACATATTAACAAATATTAATTAGGAATTATGATGACTAAACTAGCCGTATTTGACTTTGATTCAACACTTATGGATGGCGAGACCATCGACTTTTTGGCTGAACCACTTGGACTTGAAAAGTCTGTGGCAGAGATTACTGAAAGAGCAATGGCAGGGGAGTTAGACTTTTTCAAGTCTCTTATAGCCAGGGTAGCGCTCATAGAAGGTTTGGAAGAAGAAAGAGTGAATGGTATTTGTTCAGAACTTCCTATGATGCCTGGTGCGTTTGAAGTGGTGGCTGGTCTTAAAGAACGAGGCTATACGGTCATTTGTTTTTCCGGTGGGTTTAGAAATGCTACAAAACCTGCCTGTGAGAAACTAGGCATTGATGCAGACTTCTCAAACTTCTTACATACTGAAAGAGGCATACTTACCGGACAGGTCGGTGGAGAGATGATGCATTCTGATGCAAAAGGTGAAATGATAATACGTATGCAAAATCTTTTGGGTGTAAACAGAGAAGATACACTTGTCGTAGGTGACGGAGCCAATGACCTCAGTATGTTTGCTCATGCAGATACACGTGTGGCTTTTTGTGCAAAACCTGTACTTAAAGAAGCAGCTACACATTGTGTAGATGAGAAAGATCTCACTCAGATACTTCAGATAGTAGACGCCCTGTAATGCAAAATAACAGTTGTAGTATAAAAGGCATTGTACGACAACTGTTCAGTTATAAAAAAGCTGTCCTCTTAGGAAATGTGCTTGCACTGCTTTCTACACTGCTTGTTGTGATTATTCCTCTTTTTATCCCTGTACTGGTAGATGAACTATTACTGGGACAGGAACATGGATTCATCGCATGGATATCTGAGAATATTTTCACTTCTGACACAAAAGGGTATGTGCTCTTTGTTTTAGTTCTTATCATCTTTCTTCGCGTTGCCAGCGTGCTTTTAAGCATTATGCAGAGTAAAATATTTACAGTCATATCAAAAAATATTACGTATAAGATGAGAGAGTCACTACTCAAGCATTTGAAACATGTTTCACTCAAAGAGTACGAGACAATGCGTGTAGGAGCAGTGACTTCAAAACTGGTCACGGATGTAGAGACTATAGACGGATTTGTAAGCAGCACCATCTCTAAATTTATTATCGCTTCTTTTGTGTTGCTTTTTTCTGCTGTAGTACTGTTTTGGATCCATTGGCAGCTTGCCGTGTTCATCTTGGTGACCAATCCTATCGTTGTATTTTTTACTGCCAAACTTGCACGCAACATCGGTAGACTTAAAAAAGATGAGAACAAAGCAGTGGAAGTCTTTCAGTCTGCATTAAATGAAACCTTGGAGCTTTTTCATCAGATTCGTGCGGCGAATAAAGAAGAGTACTTTTTTGGTAAGAGTGAAGACAAAGCTGAAGAACTAAAAGACCACGCTATCGCATACGGGTACAAAAGTGAAGCTGCGATGAAGTACTCTTACCTAGTGTTTTTGAGCGGATATGAAGTCTTTAGGGCAGTGAGTATCTTAGCTGTGGCATACTCTGATCTCTCTGTGGGCTTGATGCTTGCTATTTTTTCTTACCTGTGGGTAATGGTAACACCCACACAAGATATCATCAATTTTCAGTATGCACTCTCTACGGCCAAGGCCGCCTGTACACGTATTAACAGTATCTATGCGATGGAGCAGGAACCACAAAGAGAAGAGATGAACAATCCTTTTGATGCCCAACATGCCGTTGATATAGAGGTAAAGGATCTTTCGTTCTCTTATCAGAAAGATAAAAGTATATTAACTAATATCAATATGCATATCAAAAAAGGTGCAAAGGTCGCTATCGTCGGTGCTAGTGGTTCTGGAAAAACTACACTTTCTAACATACTTGTAGGTTTCTATCCATTGGATGAGGGAGAGGTTGTGTATGGGGGAGTGTCAAACAAAGCGCTGAAACTTTCTACAATAAGAGAAAATATTCATCTCATCTTGCAACATCCTAAACTCTTTAATGATACAATGTTGTTCAATCTAACACTAGGCAAAGAATATAGTGCGGATGCAGTGCAAAAAGCACTCGAGATCGCGCAGCTTACAGATGTCATAGAACGTTTAGATTTGGGACTTGATACGCTTGTCGGAAAAGACGGTATCAAGCTCAGTGGAGGGCAACGACAAAGAGTGGCTATAGCAAGGATGATCTTATCTGATCCCAAAGTGGTGATATTTGATGAATCAACCTCGGCTTTAGATGTACATACAGAAGTGAGACTGTTTGATGCACTGCATGACTTTTTGTCCCAAAAGACGGTGATTACCATTGCACATAGACTCAGCACCATAAAAAGTGCAGAGTTCATTTATGTGTTGGAAGATGGTAAGGTTGTTGATAGTGGTACACCAAAGGCACTATTGGCAAAAGACGAGAGTTATTTTTCTAGCATGGTTTAAAGGTACACATTGGATATTTTTCAAGCGATAATCATCGGTATTATCGAAGGTTTTACAGAGTTTTTACCCATTTCATCTACGGGTCATATGATTGTCGCCAGTGAATTTTTGGGTGTATCCCAGGATGCATTGACAAAAGCTTATGAAGTTATTATCCAATTTGCTGCGATCCTGGCTGTGATGCTTATCTACAAAGAAAAAATTACTTTCAAGAAAATAGACCTATGGCAAAAACTTTTTATTGCTTTTTTACCTTTGGCCATAGTCGGCTTCATTTTCAAAGATCAGATCAAAACACTCTTTACAGTAGATGTTGTAGCTTGGATGTTCATTATCGGCGGGATCATTTTTCTCATAGTTGAATATTTCTATGAAGAAAAAAAAGCACATGTTACACATGTAGAAAAAGTAAACTATAAGCAGGCACTTTTGGTGGGTATTGCACAGATTTTTTCATTGGTGCCAGGTACCAGCAGAGCAGGTGCAACTATTATCGGTGGCTTACTTGTTGGATTAGATAGAAAAACATCTATGGAGTTTTCTTTTTTACTTGCGATACCAGTCATGGCAGCCGTTACAGGTTATGACTTACTGAAACACTATCAAGATTTTGCAGATGCCAACTGGGGTGCTTTTGTTGCAGGGTTCATTGCGGCATTTATCGTTGCTTATCTGACAATCAAACTTTTTCTTGCATTTATTGAACGTTTTACGTTCGTGGCATTTGGTATTTATAGAATTATTTTTGGAGTGATCTTACTGATGTTAATTTAACTCGAAAATGAATCTGAATTTATAGAACCTCTTACGAGAGTTTCTCTTAAGTTCAAAAATATTTTTTGGACATGAATGAGGGGTACCTCATATTTTAAAGGTAAATAATGAAATTTAATGAATTTGATTTTCATGCTGATCTAGCAAAAGGTGTGAAAATAGCAGGCTTTAAAGAGCCTAGTCCTATTCAGGAGATGGCTATCCCTATCATTGCTAATGGTAGTGATATGGTAGGTCAAGCCCATACGGGTACAGGAAAGACAGCAGCGTTTGGTCTTCCTATGATGGATAAACTTGCCAAAGGTGAGATAGAAAGAGCATTGGTCATCACACCTACAAGAGAGTTGGCGACACAGGTAGCTGATGAACTTTA
>CALDBH010000113.1 GCA_937938065.1 uncultured Sulfurovum sp.
ATAGAAGCGATCAAGATCAAAGGAAAGGGTGCATTACAGCTTACCGGTAGTTTAGGTGATGTGATGAAAGAGTCTGTACGCATAGCACACTCTGTTGTGAAGATACTTATAGACAATGGAGATCTGACTATCTCTCCATCCATCATTCCTCACAGTTCTAAAGAGAGGGAAGAACGCATTACGGTAGATGCAAGTGAAGTGTATAAGCGTTACGACCTTCATATCCATGTACCTGAAGGTGCAACACCTAAAGATGGTCCAAGTGCCGGTATCGCTATGGTGAGTGCTATTGCTTCTATTTTAAGCGGACAAAAGATAGACAATAAAGTTGCTATGACGGGTGAAGTAACACTTACAGGGAAAGTACTACCTATAGGTGGTCTCAAGGAGAAGTTGATCGCTGCATATAAAGCTGGAGTTAAAAAAGCATTGATTCCGATGAAAAATTATGAGCGTGACTTAGATGATATCCCTGATGAAGTAAAGAGTAATGTAGAAATTATTGGGGTTTCTCATATTGAAGAAGTATTGAAAGAAATATTTGTAAAATAAGGGGATTTTTTTATAAATCTTGACCAGCTTATAAAGCTAGGTCAAGAGTGTAACATTAAGTTGTTATGATGTCCACTGATCTATTTTTTCATATAGCTTATCTTGCATGACAGGTTTACGTAAGAAGTCATTTGCACCGTTGTCAAATACTTCTGTTTTACGTGTATCATCTGTAGAAAGCACAATCACAGGTATATGTGCATTGGACATGTCAGATCTAAAGATCTTAAGAAACTCTATCCCATCTACAACTGGCATCATAATGTCCAGTAGTATGAGATTGATACTAGGATCTTTTTTCATTTTATCTAATGCATCAGAACCATTTTCTGCTTCTACGATTTCTGTTACTTTTGGATTCTTTTTTAAAAGAGTCTGTATTAGCTTTCTGTTGATGAAATCATCATCAACAACAAGTACTTTTAATGCCATGTTTATTATCCTCTATACTTAGTTATTATGTTTTCTGTCTCTTCTTTAGAAGCTGTTTTTGAGATGGTTTCACCTTTTTGTACAGTTACTTCTTGAGGATCATTTGTATTACTTGACGAAATTATAGCTACATTTCCATTAGACTGGCTGATACTCTCTGTAACCAGGTCTGTGTCAGTAAAGAGTATATCATAGTCACCCGATGCCAATTTACTCTCTAGCATGTTCATGTCATCCAATGCATCATAGTCATGACCTAGATTTTCCAATACTTTTCCTAAGACTCTACGAGCCAGTAAAAATTTCTTAGCAATAAGAATCTTTTTGTCTGTCTGTGTCTCAATAAGGTCTAGAACAGGATCTTCAATATTTAGCTCAAGTGCTTCATCTGAGATCTCAGCTACAGGAGCAACAGTCTCTTCAGGTTCTTCAATAATTTTCTCTTCTGCTTTGACAGGTTCTACAGTTTTACTAGTTGCTTTGTCCGATAAGAACTTGTTTAGTACATAAAGTAATTCTGTAGTTTCAATAGGTTTAGTGATATACTCATCCATACCCTCACTTAAGAATCTCTCTCTGTCACCTTTGAGTGCATTAGCTGTTAAGGCTACGATAGGGATATGCGCTAACTCTTCATCTTCTTCATAGTCAAGGATCTCATGTGTTGCTTCAATACCATCCATTACAGGCATTTGAATATCCATAAAGAGTAGATCATAATCACCACTTCTACGTTTTTCAAATGATTCAAGACCGTTGTTCGCGATATCAACAGTGATTCCATGCTCTTCAAGGATACGTTTAATAAGCTTCTGGTTAATGATGTTATCTTCTGTTACCAATACTTTAGCATCAAACTTAGTCTCTTGTGTTGCTGCTGCTTCTTCAATAAGTTGAGGTGCTATACTTGCCGTATTGCTTAATACAGTTTTTAATTTACTGAGTGTAACCGGCTTAAAGATAACATTACTTTGATCAATACCCAGCTCTTCAATTTTATTACGGCTTGTAACATTTGCGATAACAATGAGTTTAGATTTATCCATATTATGGATAGCATCCAACATATTTTGTCTTGCTTTGTCAATATCGATCCAGTAGTTTTTACAAGTATCATTATAGTCAAGCTCTTTGAGTTCAGCGATTGATTCGAAATGTTTGACCGTTGGCCCAAAGTATTCAAAGTATTTTTCTAGATAGTTGTCTAGTTTTGTTGGAATATCTTGCTCATATTTACCGATAGTAAGGTCAGTAAAGGCATGTGTATAATTTACTTCAGTAGACGTAACTTCTTCTAATGGTAATGAGAAGAAGAATGATGTACCGTGGTCTTTAGCACTTTCAAGTTCGAGTTTTCCACCCATAAGTTCAACGAACTGGCTAGAAATAGTAAGACCAAGACCTGTACCACCATACTTTCTTGTAACTGATACATCGGCTTGAGAGAATGCATCAAAAATACGAGATTGTTGGTCTTTTGTCATACCGATACCATTATCTCTAACGGTAAATTGTACTCTGTTCTCACCATTTTCATCTGTTATCTTTAAGATCTCAAGGTTGATCTCTCCACCATAACTTGTAAATTTAACGGCATTAGAGAGAAGGTTAATAACAATCTCTTTAATCTTCGTAGGATCACCTTTGAGTTTTGCCGAAATCGTTGGATCCATATAGTAGTTCATATCAATATTTT
>CALDBH010000114.1 GCA_937938065.1 uncultured Sulfurovum sp.
GTATCGAGATTATGCAAGGCGCGTACTCTATCGCTTATTTCCTGGAATATACTGATAGTATCTCATCCAGACCTAATGCAAAAAAATATGCTTTCAATAATTGGCTAAATGAAAACCTTATAATCTAACATATTTTATAAGGTTATTCAGAGAGTTTAATTCTTTTCCAGAAACTTGTTACTATAGCTTCAGGACCTTGAACCAAAAGCGGTTCAGCTTTAGGATCTAACCAACGTAACACTTCTTTTATCTCACTCTCAGACATGACTGTACATCCGGCTGTAGGCACACTTTTAATGTGTACAAAGATACATGATCCTGCACCCTTTTTAGATTTTGTACCTTCTGTAATGCCATTATGATCAACAACGATGCCATACTTGTAGTAGTCCTTAGGAAACTTCATACGTTCATGACTTTTATAATCCCTCTCTATTTTAGTACTATCCACTATCTTGTTGTAAAACTTAGAATTGACATCATCCACACAATGGTCTGTCTCTTTGTAGACTACATAAGGGTACTCTATATTAAAAGGTCCGTATCCAAAGGCTTGTTTGAGTCTGAAAATGCCTGCAGGTGCTTTTCCGTCACCTTCTTTTTTCATGATCTCTGCATCTTTGGGTACTTCATGTAGCCCTATCCCCCATCCTAAACCATTTCTCCCCAGTTTAATATCTATCTTATTACCTACTTTTTTCCAACTTGTATCATGCAGTTCATAACGTTGCAGACTGCCTATAGGTGTAGACCAGTTTTTTGTCGTTACGACCAAAAGTTGTTTTGTCTGTGCTTGTAGTGTGATAAGTGTTAGACATAGTGCAAGTACAATCTTCATGTGGTATAATCCTTCTATGGAATATGGAATATTATCAATAGCGATACCGCTACTAACAATCATTTTAGCTATTATAACCAAAGATGTGATCGTTTCACTCTTGAGTGGTATATTTGCTGGTTTCTTGGTTCTGAATGCCTATAATCCTATATATGCATTCATCGCTCTTTTTGATGGTGTCATTGCGCTTTTTTCAGAAGGTTGGATAGCAAAAATGCTTCTATTTGTGGTCATGGTCGGTTCTATTATCAGGCTACTGACTCTTAGCGGAGCAGTAGACAGTTTTGTCGTATACTTGAGCCAAAAAGCTAAGAAGATCGACTCTCCAACAGGTGCAATGATGCTAGCCTATGTTGTTGGTGTGATCATTTTTATAGAGTCTTCCATCACTGCACTTGTAGCAGGAACTGTAGCCAAACCTCTCTGCGATAAAAACGGTGTCAGCAGAGAAAAACTTGCTTATATTTGTGACTCTACTTCTGCGCCTATCTGTTCACTTATTCCTCTTAATGCATGGGGTGCATTGCTATTAGGTCTGATCATTACAGCCATTGATTCTCAAGTAATCTCAGGAGATGGTATTTCACTACTCATCGCCTCTATCCCTTTTAACTTCTATTCACTTTTCACTTTAGCCATAGTTTTAGGTGTTATATTTTTAAATATCAATATCGGGCCTATGAAGCACTCTGCCCCAGTAAACTACGTTATTCAGCATGATGAAGCAGATATTAAAGCTACACCATACAAAATGATTTTACCTATTTTAGTAATGGTGATCATGGTGCCTGTAGGGCTTTATTTTACAGGTGAAGGTGACATTTTTAAAGGTTCTGGTTCTACTTCCGTATACTATGCAGTGATCGTGACACTATTCTTTATGTACCTCTATTTTGTCCCAACTAAAGCACTCACTCACAAAAACTATTTTAAAGGATTTTATGAAGGCATAGGTGACATGATACCAGTAGGTATGATCATGCTTTTTGCCCTACTCATAGGTAAAGTCATCGGTGACCTGGGCACAGCCAAATACCTGGCACATATGCTAAGCGGAAACATCTCCCCTATGCTCATTCCTCTTCTCATCTTTTTAGTGGCGAGTATCACAGCGTTTTCTACAGGGACAAGCTGGGGAACATTCTCCATTATGATGCCTATAGGTCTGGCACTGGGGGCGACCATGGACCTACATATTCCATTGGTTATAGCCGCTGTCATCTCTGGAGGTATCTTCGGAGACCACTCCTCGCCTATCTCTGACACGACCATCATTTCATCTATGGCAGCAGGATGCGACCATGTTGAACACGTAAGAACTCAGCTGCCTTATGCACTGTTTGGTGGTGTATTGGCATCAGTCGCATTTTTAGTCTCTGGATGGTTAACAGTATGAATCTCTTAAAATTTCTATTTGGTATCATTATCGCTCAAGTAGCGACTTACCTGTTGATTCTGTTGGCTCCTGCTGAGTTAAATATGACAGGTGTTTTACGTTTGGCTATTCCTCTACTGATTATTGCACTTGTTGTTGCTTTTTGGTTTAATTCTATTGCTGGACATCACAGTAAAGATGCCATCGGTAAAGTAAAAGATGATTTTGCGAATGAAAAAGAAAAGATTCGTGCCAATGCCCAGCGAGCAAAAGAACGTGTCATAAAAGAATCCCATAAAAACATTGCAAAAGAAACCCAAAAAGCCCATGCAAAGGCCAACTTCAAAGTGGGTGCTGCTTTTGCAGCTGCTTTGGGTGTTGGGGCATTGTTTATTTTTGCGCAAATGGTAACAGCCGGTCTCTTGGCCATCACTGCAACCGGTGGTGTGATGGGTGGATATTATTGGCGAGGAAGAAGGTTGGAGAATGAAAGACTAAGAGAGCTTGAAAATCCTAAAGATCGAGACATCATAGAATCAAAACCATCACGTATCAAATTTTTGAAAGAAGACAAGTCATGAGTTATACCAAAGGAAGCATTAGATGAAACTTCTCGTCTCAGCCCTCGAACCCTCATCAAACCTACATTTAAAAGAGGTTCTCAAGCATACACAAAATGTAGAGCCATTCGGTATCTTCGACAAAAGTATAAAAGAAGGCACGCCTCTTTATGACATCAGTGAAATGGCCATCATGGGTGTTGTGGATGCCATCAAAAAGTTGCGCTGGTTCTTTAAAGTGGCAGACGAAATGGTAGAACTGGCTAAAGATGCAGATAAAGTACTTTTGATGGACTCTTCAGGGTTTAACCTTCCTTTGGCTAAAAAACTAAAAGAGAAGTATCCCGAAAAAGAGATTATCTACTATATCCTTCCTCAAGTATGGGCAAGTCGTCCTAAACGGGTCAAGAAGTTAGAACAATATTGTGACAAACTGTTAGGCATACTTCCTTTTGAGGTAGACTACTATAGTTCTAAAGCACAATATGTCGGACATCCCCTGCTGGACGAGATCAACGTACATAGAAATGATGAAGAGACCAAAGGATGCATTGCCTTTATGCCTGGGTCTCGTAAGAGTGAGATAAGTCGTCTTATGCCCATCTTTCTGGAACTGCGTAGAAAATTCCCGGAGATTCGTCCTTTGCTTGTTATTCCCCCTTCTTTTTCAAGAAACAAGATAGCCAAACTCTACAAAGGCAACCGTGAGTTTGAAATTGTACGTGACACCCATGAAGCACTTAGACGTGCAGAGTTCGCCTTTATATGTTCAGGTACTGCAACACTCGAAGCAGCACTCATAGGTACACCTTTTACACTGGCCTACATTGCCAAGAAAGTGGACTTTTTCATAGGGACAAAACTTCTGGGGATCAAACAAGTAGGCTTGGCAAACATCATACTCACTAATTACAATAACACGACTTTACATAACGAGATACTCCAGGAAGAAGTCACAGTTGACAACTTGCTTAAAGAGTACTACAATACCGACCGTAAGATCTTCGCACAAAAAGCAGAAGAGTTAAAAACATATCTTTCTCACGGAAGTTCTGAGAATGTTGCAAAAATCATAATGGAGTAATCATGTTAGTACACATCTGCTGTTCTGTCGACAGTCACTACTTTTTGAAAAAACTTCAAACAGAGTATCCGGAAGAAAAGCTTACAGGATTCTTTTATGATCCCAACATTCATCCCTACTCTGAGTACTACTTGCGACTGTTAGATGTAAAGCGCAGCTGTAAGATGCTTGGTATTGATCTCATAGAGGGAGAGTACGATGTAGAGAACTGGCTTGAAGCTGTACGCGGCTTGGAGCATGAACCTGAAAAAGGCTCACGTTGTAGTGTTTGTTTTGATCGACGCTTTGAGGTCTCTGCCAAAAAAGCCAGTGAACTAGGGGAAACAAGCTTTACCTCTACGCTGCTAACAAGTCCTAAGAAATCACTCAAACAACTACAGACAGCTGGTGATGCGCTAGCAGAACGTGAAGGCATAGCTTTTGTGGCTCCTGACTACAGAAAAGCTTCAGGCACACAAGAGCAAAATATTTTAGCCAAAGAAGATGCACTCTACCGTCAAGACTACTGTGGGTGTATGTTTGGTCTCAATATCCAGCGTGATCAGCAGGACAAACTGGCAGATGAACTTTTTGTACCACTCTCAAAACAGATACAACCAGAATCCATAGAGGAACGCATCCAAATGTATGAGAAACGTTGGCAAATGGAAGAAGATAACATTCCTCATAAGATCATCAAACAACGCTTTTTAAACTGGCGTTTGACTATGGGTCTGCTTCGTGTACGTAAAGAAGTAGTTCCTGCACACTTTCTACCCTACTCCACTATTAAAGGCGAGTACACAAGAGGAAAGATTGAGTACAGTATCGGTGAGGTTCACCACATGAACCGAGATGAGGTACGTTTCATCACACTGGGGCACTACAATGATCTGGCAGGTACTGACTATAAAACCGTGACTGAACTCATCTACTCTCCTCCAGCATTCATTGATGAGGTAGAACTACGCGCAAAACTGGGTGTAACACCCTACGATATATCTATCATTATGGTAGTAGAAGAGATACCTACCAACAAGATAGAAATCCTTTGTCAAAGCAAAACCTACAGTGACGTTAAAGAAGTATTGATCACAACATAAACCGCTTTTTACCAACATTTCGATAAAATAAGTGAATTTTCAAATAAGGGTTTTTTTATTATGCTTTTTAACGTTGTAGATATTCAAAACATATTACCACACAGATATCCATTTTTACTTGTAGACAGAATTACTGAACTTACTCCTGGTGAATATATAGAAGGTTTTAAAAACGTTTCTATTTCTGAACCTGTCTTTCAAGGACATTTTCCTGATCATCCTATCTATCCTGGGGTAATGATCATCGAAGGTATGGCTCAGGCTGGTGGTGTATTGGCTTTTAAAAGCATGGACGAAGTGAGCCAGGAAGAGATAGCAAAAAAAGTTGTATACTTTATGAGTATCGATAAAGCTAAATTCCGTGCACCTGTAACACCAGGTGACCAACTTGTATACAAAATAGATGTGATCAAGCACAAAGGTGCCGTATGGCAACTTGATGCAAAAGCATATGTAGATGACAAAATAGTTGCGCAAGCTGAACTTAAAGCTATGATCGTAGACAAATAGGCTTTTTGATGTCTTTAGTTCATGCCTCAGCAGTTGTAGAAGATGGTGCTATCTTAGGGAGTAATGTCTCTGTAGGGCCTTTTGCTTACATCGGCCCCAATGTTAAGATAGGTGATGATACTACCGTAGCAGCGCATGCTGTTATTGAAGGTCATACAACTATCGGTAAAAATAACCGTATCTTTTCCCACTCTGCAGTAGGAACTATACCGCAAGACTTGAAGTTCGCCGGTGAACATGTAGAACTCATCATCGGTGATAACAATACTATCAGAGAGTTTACCCTTCTCAACCCGGGAACTGAAGGTGGAGGTTCTATTACCAAGATAGGTAATGGTAACCTTCTTATGGGTTATGTACACTTGGGACATGATGTGATCATTGGTAATAACTGTATCCTTGCAAATGGGGCAACACTCGCAGGTCACGTTGAGTTAGGTAATCATGTCGTTATCGGTGGGCTTACTCCTATACATCAGTTTGTACACATAGGTGACTATGCAATGGTAGGTGGAGCGAGTGCTTTATCACAGGATATCCCCCCTTTCTGTTTAGCTGAAGGTAACCGTGCAAACTTGAGAGGACTTAACCTTACTGGCTTGCGTAGAGCTATGCCAAGAGAAGAGATAAATGCCCTCAAAGCAGCCTATAGAGAACTTTTCGAAGAAGGTAATCCACTACAGGAAGTAGCACAAACTATTTTAGAAAACACAAGCTCTGAAAAAGTAAAACAACTATGTGAATTTATTATGACCTCTAAAAGAGGCATCCCGTTTACACGAACAAAAACTAATGAGGATAAAAAATGACAACTAAAGCATGTAGCTTTTGTGAAGCACAAGAGAGTGAAGAAAATCCACTTATCGCTGGTGAAAGTGCCTACATCTGTTCCAACTGTGTAGTATCTGCATACAAGATTCTCTTTGGAGAAGAAGAACAGGAAGAAGCCCAAGCTGATTTAGGGGCACAGACTCTCTATA
>CALDBH010000115.1 GCA_937938065.1 uncultured Sulfurovum sp.
TATCCAGCTGAGCTACGAGTGCACAAAAAATAATAATAAATAACATAACTGATACATTAAGTGGTACGCCAGAGAGGACTCGAACCCCTAACCCTCAGATCCGAAGTCTGATGCTCTATCCAATTGAGCCACTAGCGCTTCTTCATTTGGGTGGTTACCCTAATTAATTACCAATGGGGTGGGCGACGGGACTCGAACCCGCGACAACCAGTACCACAAACTGGCGCTCTACCAACTGAACTACGCCCACCATAATTAAATGATTACTTATTATTAAATGTTAAATATCTAAATGGTCGGAGTGAAAGGACTCGAACCTTCGACCCCCTGGTCCCAAACCAGGTGCGCTACCAGACTGCGCTACACTCCGTTACCTCAAACCTACTACATCAGGTTAAAAAGGAACGCAATTATAGTCAAAAGGTTTCCATTTGTCAATAGATTTTAGAAAAAAATGAAAAAATATACTTTTAATCCCTAAATTAGAGGTACTTTAGGCGTTAATCAGTATAATAATTCCATCTTCGTGCCAGGGTAACATATGAACAGTATATTTGAACAAATTAATAGCCTCTTAGGCTCCATCTTCTTCTTTGACATCTTTTTTGGCAACTTGGAAGGCACAAGTATGCCTTTTATTGTTGCATGGCTTATCGTTGGAGGGGTTTTCCTTACTTTTCGTTTTAGCTTTATCAATATACGTATGTTCTCTCATGCCTTTAAAATAATCACTGGCAGATACAAAACGGCTGACGATGTAGGGGAAATCACGCCTTTTCAGTCTTTAACCACGGCCCTATCTGCAACGGTAGGATTGGGGAATATCGCAGGCGTTGCCATCGCCATCGCCGTGGGTGGTCCGGGAGCCACTTTTTGGATGATATTGGCAGGGTTCTTTGGTATGACACTTAAATTTACAGAAGTAACACTTGCACAGATCTACAGGGAGAGAAGACCTGATGGACGGATCATGGGTGGTGCTATGCAGTATCTTTCCAAGGGACTCGCCTCTAAAGGACATGTCAAACTGGGAAAAGTACTTGCTGTAATGTTTGCAGTGCTTGCCATTGGAGGATCTTTGGGTGCAGGTAATGCCTTCCAAACCTCACAAGCTATGGGTGTACTGTCAGAACGTATCCCTTTCTTTCAAGAGTATCCGATCGTATTTGGTTTTATCATGGCAACGCTTGTAGGATTTGTCATTATTGGTGGTATTAAACGTATTGCCCATACTGCAGAAAAAATCGTTCCTACCATGGTATTTATCTATTTGATCGCATCTTTATGGATACTCATCACAAATGCTTCAGAAGTACCTGCTGCCATCTCAACCATCTTTCATGAAGCCTTTGCCCCTACTGCTGCAGCAGGTGGTCTTATAGGGGTACTTGTACAAGGTTTTAAACGTGCTGCCTTCTCAAGTGAAGCCGGGATAGGTTCCGCTGCCATCGTCCACTCTACTGCCTCAGTCAAATACCCTGTCAGACAAGGGATGGTTGCCCTTTATGAGCCGTTTATAGATACGATCGTTATCTGTAGTATGACAGCACTTGTGATCGTAACCACCGGCGTCTATGATCCTAGTGGAGAGTTTGCCAACCTTGTAGCTTCAAAACAAGGTGCAGCACTAACAGCTGCAGCCTATGGAACTGTCATTTCATGGTTTCCGATTATCTTATCATTTTCCATTGTACTTTTTGCTTTTTCCACGATGATCTCATGGTCTTATTATGGTGAGCGTTCTTGGACTTACCTCTTTGGTGAAAAATATACATTGCTATACAAACTAATCTTCGTTTCATTTACGGTAATGGCATCAGTTACCAGCGCTTCTACGCTGTTAGAGTTCTCAGATCTGCTCATCTTGGCAATGGCCTTACCAAACCTCATAGGGCTCTATATGCTGCAAGGCGTTGTTCACAAAAACTTAAAAGCATATCTTGCAAAATGGAAAAGTGGGGAGTTGGATAGAGAGTGTATAGAAAAAGGCGTTTGTAAACCTGAGTAGTATTTGACAAGTGTATCTCACATGTCAAATATTTTAAAAGTAAAGCAAGGAGGATGGATTAAACCATCTCCACACCCTTTTCACCATGTGCAAGTGCACCGATGACATAACCGTCAGTGTTAGCAAGTACGGCATCTACATTTTCAGGTTCTACAACCCATACCATTCCTACACCCATGTTAAAGGCTCTGTACATCTCTTCTTCTTCAACATACTGACTCATAAATTCAAAGATCGGTAATACTCTGATGCTGTCCTTATTTACAATGGCTCTCATGCCCTCTGGAAGAACTCTAGGAAGGTTTTCTACGATTCCTCCACCTGTGATATGTGCTAAGGCTTTTACATGCTCTTTATTGGCTTTATACTCTTTTACATAGATACGTGTTGGTTCTAGTAGAGTCTCTACCAATGGTTTACCTTCAAACTCAGTCTCAAGGCTCATACCCAACTTATCAAAGAAAAGTTTTCTTACCAGTGAATACCCGTTAGAGTGTACCCCTGAACTTGGCATAGCGATGAGGATCTGACCCTCTTTCACATTCGCTACTGTATCCATCTCTGAACGTTCTGCGATACCTACTGCAAATCCTGCAAGATCAAAATCATCATCTGAATACATACCTGGCATTTCAGCTGTTTCACCGCCTACAAGTGCACATTCAGATCTGCGACAACCCTCTGCGATACCTGCAACTACATCTTTTGCATTCTCAGGAAGCAATTTACCCGTTGCATAGTAGTCCAAGAAGAACATTGGTGTTCCGTTGTTACAAATAAGGTCGTTTACACACATTGCCACAAGGTCAATACCTACTGTGTCAAGTTTCCCGCTCTCTATGGCAATACGAAGCTTCGTACCTACACCATCTGTTGCAGAAAGGATCACTGGCTCTTTGTACCCAGTTGGAAGTGCATACGCACCGGCAAATGAACCGATACCGCCGATAACAT
>CALDBH010000116.1 GCA_937938065.1 uncultured Sulfurovum sp.
TTGTGTTTGTCTTGGTTGTTTGTCTGTCAATTCAAATCCAGGATAGATATCTCGTTTGATATTGAGTTTTAAGTGCTTTTCCATTTTTGTAAAGAAGTTATAGTCACGTGTGGTTAACAAGGAGATGGAAGCACCTTTATGGTTGGCACGTCCTGTTCTTCCTACTCTGTGTGTAAACTCATCGGTACCTTCTGGCATGTCGTAGTTGATGACCATAGCCAGCTCTTTAATGTCTATACCACGTGCAGCGATGTCTGTGGCCACTAAAACCTGTGTTTTTCCACTCTTTAAAAGTGCCAAAGATTTTGCTCTAGCTCCTCTATTGATGTCACCATGTATGATGGATGTACGTATGTTATGACTTTTGAGATACTCATATATTTTATTTGCTGACTCTTTCGTACTTGCAAATAAAAGCACCTGTTCCATCTTCATGTCTTCTATAAGTTTAGCTGTTAATTCAGCCTTTCTTTTCTTGTCTACTTTGTAGGCACGATGTGCAATGAAATCAACAACATCTCGTCTCTGACTTACTTCAGCGATGGCTGCATCTCTCATAAACTCTTTTGCAAGTTTTTTGATGTTCTGGGAAATGGTTGCCGAGAACATCATGGTTTGTCTTGGTTGTCTACAGTGTTTTAGTATGGCTTTTATCTCACCTAAGAATCCAAGTTCCAACATCGTGTCCGCTTCATCGAGTATAACGGTATTGATATGTTCTAGGTTTATCTTTTTGTCATCTATAAAACTTTGTAAACGTCCTGGAGTAGCAACAACGATGTCTGCACCTTGTGAAAGTCGAGAGAGTTGTGTACTTTTAGGTACGCCCCCTTGTATTTTCACATTTTTTACATCCAGGTATTTACTAAGTTCGCTGATGGTACGTGAGACTTGATCTACAAGTTCGATGGTAGGTACGATGATGAGTGCTCTTAAAACCTTCTGGTCTTTTTTTACTATTTTTTGTAATTTGTTGAGTAGGGGAAGCACATACGCAGCTGTTTTCCCTGTACCAGACTTTGATGCACCAAGTACATCTACACCTTTGAGCGCTAAAGGTATAACTTTATTTTGTATGGCAGTGGTCTGCTCATATTTTGCATGTGCAATGGCTTTTAATATATCGGGATGTAAATTTAGTTTTTCAAATGCTTTGATGGTGGTTCCTTTGATGCAAACGCTTTTTGAGCCAAGCCCAAAAAACTACTTTAATGCCGTGTTATTTCAGCAGGCAGTTCATACGACTTATCGTATGATATTTGTTATATTATGCGTATTATAGCGTATTAGTTCAAAAGCTTATAAAAATCCCTGGGAGCGTCTACTTCAAAACTCATAGGTTTTTTATTTACAGGATGGATAATAGTCAGTTTTTTTGCATGCAGTCCCATCTTCTCACCTTTGGTTCCATAACGCTCATCACCGATGATACTGTGTCCCAACCATGCCAAATGAGCTCGTATCTGATGCTGTCTTCCGGTTTCTATCTTGACTTCCAGCAAAGATCGTTCAGAGGTAGTTTGTTTCACTGCATAGTGGGTAATGGCAGGTTTTGCATCGGGATGCTTTCCTACATGCATTCGGTACTCTCTCTCATCAGTTCTTAATGGCTGGTCTATAGTCCCTTTTTTTTCTTTTGGACAACCCTCAACTATGGCCAAATAGATCTTTTCAGATATACCCCATTTATCCATCACTGTTTCTCTAATCTCTTTGGATGTAGCAAAGAGCAGGATGCCTGAAGTATCTCGGTCTAACCTATGTACAGGCCAAAGCTTCACTTTGTTTTTTCCACGTGAGAGTTGATTTCTCAGTATGGCAAGTGCATGTTGTTGACTTTCCGTTGTGTTCCCCACAGACAAAAGGCCCGCAGGTTTATTGATAGCTATGATATCTTTATCTTGATAGATGATCTCTAATTTTTTTAATGTCAATGCTTGTGTCGAAGCTTTTTTAACCACTCCTACTTCTACCACATCATCTACATTTAAAGGAAAATCATGTTTTGTATTAATTTCACCATTCACAGCAACACTTGAACCTTGTAACCGTTGTTTAATAGTCTTTTTAGACCAGCCGGTCAGATGGTTAAAAAGAAATTCTAAGAGTTTAGATCTTTCTTTTACTATGAATTTTTCTGCCATGTGTCAGTACCTTTTCATTTATCAAATAGCTTTATCATCATTTTTCGTTTTGCTTTAATATATGCTTTTTCATATTTGATGATCCATTGATTATAAGCTTTTTGTGTTCTTTGAGCCTCTGCAAAATATTTTTCTGCACAGGCATTTGCAGCAGATGATACAGTTAAACCTTTAAAGCCACAAAAAGCATTTTTCATGCCCATAAAGAATACAGTATCTAGATTACTAATATTGTTACAAGAATCTATAGCTTCCACAATAAATTTTTCATTACATTCTTTAGAAGAGGTCCCTTCGGAATAATAGCACCTGTCATGTGCATTACATGCCTCTTCAAGCCATTCATCATCATTGGAGAAATCATTAGCGAGATCATATACATCTTGAAGCCCTTCTGCGCTACATCCATCTGGACGGGAAGCATAAGGGTAAAGAGCATCAGGAAAATTAGGATTAATAGGCAGAACTATACCATTTTTGGTTACTCCTCTTGCTTCTTCATCACTTGCTTTTAAATAAAGTAAAGGTTCTTTCGGATCTATGCTTGCATTATATTCAAAGCTATCCGGATCACATGCTTCATCTTCCCATATTTCGTTGGTTATACGCGATATATCTTGAAAATGATAATAAGCTGTTGTCAATAACATGTTATAAGCATCGTTACCCATTTGTTTAGGAATATGTTCTAGTTGAGAAGAAAATTCTTGACGATTTCTATTGTCAATGGTATCTTCTGTAGCTTGCATAGCTTCATCAGGCATGAAGATATCAATTGGGTAAGTAACCATATCTTCAACCCAACTCTCATCATAGTCTGAAAAGAGGTCTTTAAATTTCCGATAGATACTTTTTGAACCTCTTCTTGTTTTTAATGTATCTGTCTTTGTTGCGTTTTGTTCATTGTATGAAATATTGGTATCAGCTATATTAGACAGATCATAAGCGTATAGATTGGTGAAAAATGTTAAAAAAATGATAGTAAATATATTTAATTGTTTCATTTTGCTCCTCTATAACATCTTAATAATTTTGTTCTTATTATATCTTATTGGGAGGGGAAATCAAAAAGCTAAAGCATTTTCCCTATACTACACATCCATTTACCTGTTTACAAATAAGAATCATATGAGATCACCTTCGTCTACGGCCACGATATCCGCCATGACTTGATGATCCACTACCTCTTTTGTTTTGACCATGACACTGATCACAGATAGAAAACCTGTAAGAAAAGTCAAGTACCTTTCCACATCTTCGGCATTTTTTGGTGAAGTGACCCTGTCTAAGAGAGTTTTCTATGAAGTTGTTCAGTCTTACTCTGGCTGCAATAGCTTTGGCGGTATCTTCAAAGATATCTGGAAATTTGAAGGAGAGCCACAGATAGAGTGATATCTCTCTTACCCTGTCCTCTGCGTTAAGCAACATGTCGTTAGTTTGTGCAAAAGCAGGAAGGTCTCTTGGTGGAATGTAGAGTACTTTGCCTCCTGCTTCGATCTGACGGATGTAACGGTGAAAGACTGACTCTATGTACGGTGAAGAGATGCTTGCAGGTGCACAAGAGAGAAAAAAACGTGTTTTCAGATCCAGGGTATATTCACTTACGATAGCGGCTATCTCAAGCATAGAATCAATGTTTGCCGCAACAAATGGACCTTCAAACTCCATGTTGTCTGCAAAAAATGCCAGAATATCCAAGATGTTATCGGTTTCGAGTATCTCACC